>JAVBPA010000050.1:0-43761 GCA_031549925.1 Eubacteriales bacterium | reverse complement strand
GCGGCACGGTGTCCGCATCTTATTAAAGCGTTTGCAATAAGAGAGCCTGATGATAAAGAAACATCGCGTTCGGGACTAAGCCCACCTGCCAAAACTGCAATATTCATGTATAGCGTAATCCTTGTAATAAAATGTTGTTTTATTTTGGAAACTGGAAATTTAATTGATTTGAGATTTTGATTTTTTATCAACGGAAAAATTTAAAACTTATTATCGAAAATCATAAAAATTTATTAATTTTCATACAAAAAGTATTCAAATGAATCGTCAAGTGCCTGGCGGCTCGCGTCTACAATATCCGCTGATACTCCGATTGTGCGCCAAACACGGCATCCGTCCGTGGTTTCGATTGTTACACGTACTTTTGAAGCAGTCGCATCGTGTGAAGATATTACTCTGACTTTGTAGTCTGTAAGCCGGATATTTTTTATTTCCGGATAAAATCTCCCAAGTGCGTCTCTCATCGCACAGTCCAGCGCGTTTACCGGACCTCCGCCTTCAGCCGCGGTCAAAGCGCATACACCGTTTACCGAAACTTTTATTATCGCAACGCAAAGCCCGCTGTTTTCTGATTCATTAATTGTAACTTGATATCGTTTTATAGTGTAAAACTTTTTTCTTATTCCAAGTGATTCTCTTATTATCAGGGAAAGCGAAGCTTCCGCGTTTTCATATTGATATCCGTATGCTTCGTATTTTTTTACGATTTCCAACACTTTTTGAGTTTCATACGAATCTTTTGCCGGTATTTTGGTAAGCTGTGTCATTTTTTCATATATAGCGGCTCTGCCTGACATACTGCTAATCAGTATATTCCTTTCGTTGCCGACTTGTTCCGGTTTTATATGTTCAAAAGCTTTCGGATCTTTGCTGACTCCGTCTATATGCATACCGGCTTTGTGAGCGAACGCGTAACCTCCTATGAAAGGAGCTTTTTCATTGAAAGGAAGATTTGCGATTTCGGTTATCTGTCTTGATACAGAAGTTAATAAACGCAGTTTATCGTCGGCAATACAACTATATCCGAGTTTTAACTGCAGAAGAGGAATTAATGTGCATAGATCCGAATTACCGCATCTTTCACCCACTCCGGATATTGAACCCTGGATTTGTACCGCTCCGTTTACCGCCGCTTGCAATGCAGCTGCTTCCGCCATTCCGATATCATTATGACAATGAATTGCAATTTTTTTTGAATTAAACTTCTTACATACTTCACCGGTTATCGTTCCTATTAAATCAGGCAGTGTTCCGCCGTTCGTATCGCAAAGAACTGCTGTTCCGGCTCCCGCTGAAAAAGCTGTTTCTATAGCCGACAATGAATATTCGGAATTATTTTTATATCCGTCAAAAAAATGCTCCGCGTCGAATAAAACATTTTTCCCTTTATCCGACAAAAATTTTATAGTATCGTATATCATCGATAAATTTTCATCTGCGTTCGTATGAAGAATTTTTTCGACGTGGTATAGATTAGCTTTTCCTACAACAGTGATATTTTGAATTTCGGAAGATATAAGTTTTTGCATAACCGCATCATCTTCTATATTTGTTCCCGCCCGGCGTGTCGAACAAAACGCCGTGATTTTTGTTCCGTATTTTTTATAATCAATTAGATTAAATACAGCTTCTTCCCCGATATCGCGGCTGCCTTTCATATATGTTCCGGCTTCTATATAATCAACGCCCAATAAATCAAGAGCGGTAATAATATCCAGCTTATCCGCTGCGGATAAAGAAACTCCCGCTCCCTGTTCTCCGTCCCGCAGAGTGGTGTCGTATATTTCAATCTTCATATAATATCGATGTGTGATTAAATTATAATAATTTATCTAAATAATCGAATATTACAGACATTGTTTCAGAAACGCATCCTTCCTCAAAAGGCGATTTTAGATTTGCTTTTTTCAGCAGCTCTAAAAATCCGGCACTGCCGCTTGCATTGCATAAATTCAAATAATCTTTCCAAGCGGTTTTGGGTGAAGTTATCATTTTGTAAAACAATTGGTAAACGCAAACTTGAGCAATTGCGTAATCGATGTAATAGAACGGATATAAAAATATATGCTGTTTTTGCATCCAATATCCGCCGCTCTCTAAAAATGCGTTTGAGTCGTAATCACGCCATGGCATATAATTTTTTTCGATTTTACGCCAAACTTCCCGTCTTCCGGCAGCATTTGTTTCCGGATTTTTATATATATAATGCTGAAATTCATCTACGCAAGCTATATATGTTACCATTACAATCGAATCAAAAAGATGAGCCGCACGGTATTTATCCGCGTTTTCCGAAAAGAATAATTCCATCCAGGGGTGTGTGAAAAATTCCATTGCCATCGAATGAATTTCATTTATTTCGCTGCTGGATCCTATATATTCCGGAATCGGCTGGCTTCTCAGTGCAATATAATATTCGAAAGCGTGACCGGCTTCATGAGTCAAAACATCGACATCGGCAGATGTTCCGTTAAAATTTGAAAAAATAAACGGCGCTTTAAAATCGGCAAGACCGGTACAATATCCTCCCAGATGTTTATTGGGTCTTGTTTCAAGATCGAATAGTTCATATTCCATCATATAATTGAAAAACTCTCCTGTTTCCGGAGAAAGTTCGTTATACATTTTTCCGGCTCTGGAAATCATTTCGTCTTTTGTCCCAGTTGGGGTGGGATTACCCTCGGGATATATCAATTTTTCATCATATATGTGAAGTTTATCAATTCCAAGGCGTTCTCTTTGTTTTTCAAACATTTTCGAACAAAAGGGAGTAATAACTTCCCGGATTTGTTTTCTGAAAGAAGATGCGTCCGCAGAATTCCAGTCAAAACGCTTTTTCCCCAAATAAGCCAATTCGGTATATGAGGAGAAATCACATATATGTGCGGTCTCAATACGGTTCTTTAATAATTTGTCAAAACATTCGTCAAGTTTTTCCGATACATTTTGATAAAGCGAAGCCCATTTTTCAAAAGCACCTCGTCTTATGTTACGGTCCGTTGATTGCATATGGCGCAGAAGACCGTAAAAATTACAGTTTTCACCTAAAAAATCACAAGTGCAGCCGGCTACCGTTTTACGGTATTCATTAGATATTTCGTTTTCCTCAATCAAAAGAGGAACTATTTCCGGATTTTGTAATTTCAATTCCGCTTCTTTCAATTGTATAAGCTGAGAACCGAATTCAATTTCAAAATCATTTTTATACGGTGAATTTACGAACGCCTCACAATATGTTTTTAACTGCGGAGTCAACTCGGCTGCCTCGGATTCAATCGCTTGAAGTTCTGAATCATAAAAGGCATCCGATGTATCTGCCGTATAACGGATATAACAAAGAGACAGCATCGTATCAAAAGCGGAAAGTGTTGTATTTATATCAAAAAATGCTTTTCTTGCTTCCGGGTAACTTTTAGCCGAACGAAATAAATTTGTTTTTCCATCAAGTTCGCTTTTCAAAAGATTGATATCGGGCCGTTCATATTTTAATTGTGATAATTTTTCCATAAATTTTATGTCCTTATCATATTAGTAGTGTAATTAGTTTTTATTTTTTGTTATTGCAAAATTGCTGTTTCGTCCAGAGATTTAGAAAATGCCGGAAGTAAGTATTTTTCAAACCACCGCAGCTCCGGACAATCATAATTTTTCAATATTTTTTCAAGCGAAATTTTAGCTTGCAAAAATTCAGAATTACCGCTTTTTTCTTCTTCTATGCATTTAATATAAGCGCATAATTTGTCTGCCGCATGAACTAAAACGGAAAGGCGTCCGTCATCTTCTCCGCCAAGACTGAATATATTTTTGTAATCGGTAAATATTTCATCCGGAACTGTTGAAAGCAGCATATCAGAAGCATTTTTTTCGATTTGCGAATAAGAAAGTTTCATTTGATCGTTGTAATATTTTATAGGAGTGGGTAAATCTCCGGTAAGAACTTCAGGTGCGTCATGATATAACGCAAGCAGAACCGCGCGTCCTGTATCAAAGCCCTTGTTATATATATGATTTCCGATAGAAGCCAGAGCATGAGCTACAAGCGCGGTTTCCGCACAATGTTCTGATAAATTTTCATCATGCGTATTACGCATCAATCCCCATCTGCGAATATATTTTTGGCGGAAAAGAAGAGCTATAAAACTATACTCCATTTATTTTTTTCTCCGGATGTAAAATATAATTAAAAATCAAAATCTTACATATATATTATATATATATCAGTTTTATTTTATATGCAAAGATTATAACATCATATAATAATGCTGTCAAGAGACTTTGCCTTTGAGATATTTTATGGTTTTTTATACAATCAGCAAAGTTGTTAAAACATTATTAAAAAAATAATCATATAAAGCAATTATAATGTTACAAATTGTTTATGTATTATAAATGTAGAAATAATAATTAATAATCTGTATATATTGCACAACTATAAATAATAAATGTTTATTCTATAAACGTACAATTAAATTATATCGTCGGGTAAATATAATTTACCTATTATCAATGATTTTTATGAAACGATAGTTAAAAACAAGCTGAAATAAATAAAAAACATGTGATAATTTTGTGATGATGGTAAGAATAACTTGTGTATATAATATGTGAAAAATGACGAATATATGATGAAATTGTTCACGTAATAAAGCGGTGTGTTAATTTTGTTATAAATAAAACGAGATTATATAAAATAAAATACCAAAAAAACAATGTATGACACAATAAGCGCGTACTTGACAATTATTTATTGATATGATATTATTATTTAGCGGTTTGTTATAAATTATTTAATATTATTCGCAGCAGATCACGATATTATTATGCTTTAATAAACAAATAAATATAATATTTCCGTAAATCATAGAAAAATTGTGACCGTTCCGGAACCCTGAGAATTTGGGAGTTCGGCGGATTTTCATATTTTTTCAATCCTTTTATCTTTATATACCGGTCAAAACCGGTTGTAAATATAGCATTTCCAGATATTATATCAAATTTCGGCGAAAACAATCCAACAGTTGATACCATAGCAATATTTTTCTGGGAGGAAAGAAGTTCATGATGAAATCAAAGCTCACAAAAGCGTTAGCTGTTTTCCTTGTCCTTGCAATGCTGTCCGGTACTTTTATTTCAGCTTCTCTGTTTGTTTACGGAGCTGAAGAAAGCACGGAAGCGGAAGAAGAGACAAAAACAACTGATGAAGAAAGCGGAGCGGAAAAACTTTACGGATATAACCGTACTATTTCGCAGGTTAAATTATTAATTGATGCTGTCTCCTACAAGAAATACGACGAAAAGTATTCGTCTGTTCCAAAGGGAAGCTCAAGTATAATAATCAACGCTGCGGATTACAACAAGGAAAAAACCACTGCTGCTGTAGAAGTCAAAAATAATTACGAAGGATCAACCGGTTCTTCGCTTTATATGGCTGAAACAGGAACAACAGCGTGGGATTTTACTGTTCCGTCAACGGGACGTTATGCGATGAGAATTACATATTACCAGCCCAAGGGAACTAATACCACAATAGAAAGAATGCTCTATGTAGACGGTTATTTGCCGTTTATTGAAGCCCGTTATTTCTATTTCCCGCGTGTTTGGAAATATGTATTGGACGAAGAAAACGGATTTGATATCGATATGAACGGAAATGATATCCGTCCTGTTCGTGAAGAAGACCCGAAATGGGAAACCTATTATCTTCGTGACTGGCTTGGTTATACCATCGATCCGTTTGAATTCTATTTGACCGAAGGCGTACACACTATTTCGTTTGAATCAGCGAGAGAGCCTATAGCTATAAGTAAAATAGAATTTTATCCTTATTTGGAAGAAGCACCGTACGAAGAAGTTCTTGCGGGTTGGCTCTCCCAGGGAATTCAGCCTGTAACTGATATTGATCCGATAAAAGTTCAAGCCGAAAAACCCGTAAATATATCAATACAAAATATGTTCCCTGCAAATGACAGAACTTCTGCTTTGACCGAACCTCAGGATCCTGCGGTAATCAAGTATAATATTCTCGATTACGGAACTGTCGGTCAATGGGTGCGTTATGAAGTCGAGGTACCTAAAGACGGTCTTTACGAAATAGATGCTAGATTCCGTCAGAATGCGCTCATAGGAATGTTTTCTTCCAGACGTATAAGAATTAACGGAGAAATTCAATTCCGCGAAGCGAGTTATTGCCGTTTTATATTCGGAACACCATTCCAAAGCGCACCTTTAAATGACGGAAAAACAAACTTCATGTTCCATTTAAAGGAAGGCGTAAATGTTATTGAATTTGAAGTTGTGCTCGGGGAAATGACGGAATATGTATATGAAATCGAGCAGGTAATTGATAATTTAAGATTAGCGTATAATACGATACTGATGATTACGGGAGCGTCACCCGACGCATCTCGAGACTATAGCTTCGAAAGAATAGTTCCCGAAGCTATTGAAACATTGGCTATCAGCGCAAAAACGATATTTGATATAGCTGACGCTATTGTCGAAGTCACAGGAGAAAAAGGCGACCAGATTGCGGCGCTTGAAACATATGCGATTCTGTTTAAAACAATGGCGGAAGACGAATATGAAATTGCTCCTAACTTTACTAACTTTAAAAACTATATAGTAAAACTTTCAGACTGGCTTTATGCGGCTCTCGGACAGCCTTTAAAAATGGACTATTTTACAGTTCAGGCTCCGGAAAGCAAACCGCCGAAAGCAGTTGCAAACTTCTTTGAAGCAGCTTGGTTTGAAATAAAAGCATTTGTTATGTCGTTCTTCATGGATTACACAACAATTGGATTCCGTACCGCTTCCGATGTTGAGTATGACGATACGATAACGATGTGGGCTGTTGCTGACCGTGAAACGATGCTGATACAAAGACGTATTATTGATACATATTTTACTCCGGAATATAACATAGGACTAACCATTAAAGTTATTTCAGCAGGGTTAACCGAAGCTATTATAGCCGGTATCGGACCTGATATAGCAGGTATGTCTTCTGTTGATACTATTACCTGGGGATTGCGTACAGCGGTCGAACCATTAAATAATTTTGAAGGTTTTGACGAAGTTATGAGCTGGTTCCCTCCAGCGGCTACAGTACCGCTTACACTGTACGGAACAACATACGGTATTCCGGAAGGAATGGGCTTTAACATGGTATTCTACCGGCTTGATGTTTTAGCGGAACTCGGACTTGACATACCGAAAACATGGCAGGATCTTTATGATATAATGCCGGTTATCCAAAACAAACATTTACAGATTGGTATGCCTGTTGCACTTGGCGGAACAAATATCTTCCTGTATCAAAGCGGAGTTACTCTCTATGCTGATGATGGAATGCGTGTAAATCTCGATTCAAACGAAGCGCTTTCCGCTTTTGAATCTCTCACCAATTTCTTTACCAAATATTCTTGCCCGGTTGAATGGGAAATTTCACGTTTCCGTTCCGGTGAAATTCCGATAATAATAGGCGACTGTGTTTCAATGTATAATACTCTCATGGGATTTGCCGAACTCCGCGGACTTTGGGAAATGGCTCCGCTGCTTGGAAAACGCCAAGATGACGGAACTATAAACAATACATCAATTACAACAGTTTCATCTATCATCATACCCCGAGGCGCAAACAATCCGGAATCAAGCTGGAAATATATTAAATGGAGAGCTTCGGAAGAAACACAGAAACGGTTTGTTGCTGAAACAATAGCGGTTTCAGCTCCTACAACAAAAGTTAATACAGCAAACTTAAACGCGCTGCTCAATCAACCTTGGACAACATATGAATATGAAGCTGTTTCAACGCAAATTAACGCGCTTGATGCAATTCCGGAATATCCGGGCGGATATATCATAGGTGTTTATGTAAACAATGCTTTCCTTGAAGTAAATAACAGCAAAACAGACCCGTCGGAATCAATGCTTGACCGTATACTTGATATGAACAAAGAAATATCAAGAAAACGCAAAGAATTTAACATGAAGGCATATGATGTAACTTATCAGGGCTCGTATAAAGATCAAGCTGAAGATACATCGTCTGACAGTTAATTTACACAGCTCAATAATTTATAAGAAATACATAAATATAAAGATAATTAAAGCTGAGCGTGGTTTATAACTTGAGTAATAGTAAAACTGTTTTAAAATAATTTCCCGAAAAAGCAAATAAAAGTTTTAATTTATGGGTTGTGTTTGTTTTAATAAACGGATTATTTTAAATGGAATTATTATAAAGCCAGCGTGAAGCCAATACAAGTCTTAGAAGAAAAGTTATATAAATTAAGGAGAGGATCTTATATGCCAGAAAATACGGCTGTTAAGGAAAAGGCACCGAAACAGCAAAAAACCCGTAAGGAAATGACAAAAATGGAGTGGACTCTACATGAAATGAACCGTACAAAAGTCGGATATTTTATGGTAATTCCGTTCTTGCTTATGTTCCTGGTTTTCACCGTTGTACCGGTAGTTTTATCAATATTGTTGAGTTTTACTAACTTTAACATGTTGCAATTACCCGATTTCGTATTCATGGATAATTATGTACGTCTGTTTTTGGATGATGATTTATTCATGACTTCATTTAAAAATACTATGATATTCGCGGTTGCTACAGGTCCCACTTCCTACATATTATCATTTATGATAGCATGGTTTATAAATGAGCTTTCTCCGAAAATGAGAGCTTTTGTTACAGTTATATTCTATGCTCCGTCAATATCTGGAATGGCATTTCTTGTATGGGGTATTATTTTCCAGGGTGATATATACGGCTATGTAAATGGTTGGTTATTAAAAGCAGGACTTATAACAACTCCGATTTTATGGTTTAAAAACGCTAACTATGTAGTTCCGCTTTGTATTATGGTAGCACTTTGGACTTCACTAGGTACCACGTTCCTTTCATTTATCGCAGGCTTGCAAGGTATTGACCGACATCAATACGAAGCGGGAGCGGTTGACGGTATAAAAAACCGCTGGCAGGAACTTTGGTTTATTACATTGCCTAATATGAAATCAATGCTTATGTTCGGTGCGGTTCTTGCTATAACCGGTTCATTCAGTTTCGGAGGTATAGTTACCGCGCTTTGCGGATTTCCGTCGGTAGATTATGTTGCCTGGACAATGGTTCATCATCTTCAGGAGTATATGTCTACACGTTTTGAATTTGGATATGCATCAGCAATTTCAGTCGGACTTTTCGCAATAATGCTTGGAGCAAACATACTTGTCCAAAAATTACTTTCGAAAGTGGGACAGTAATATGAAAAAACTCAGAACAAAAAAACATGCGGTTGTTTTAAACCGTTCTGTGGGCGGTGATACGGGAATTACCGTATTGCTGATAATACTTGCGGTCTTTATGTTCCTTCCGATGTGGTATATGCTTGTAACATCTTTAAAACCACTTGGTGAAATGAATTTGACACCTCCGAAATTTTATGTTATGAAACCCACATTAAAAAACTATATTGACTTATTTACCAATATCAACGCTACATGGGTTCCGATATCAAGATATATATTTAATACAATATGGATTTCGATAATGGCAACTCTCGGATGTCTGGTAATCGGTTCAATGGCGGCATATTCTATATCTAAGATACGTTTCCCGGGATCTAAATTTGTCATGAGTTTGATTGTATATTCACTTATGATATCTTCAACAGTTTCTGGTCTTACAAACTTTATTATTTTCGTCGCACTCGGGTGGCTTAATACATATACGATTTCAATTGTACCTGTTTGGGCCTCGACATTGGGACTTTATTTAATGAAGAATTTTATTGACTCAAACGTTTCCGATGAAATGATAGAAGCTGCTAGAATAGACGGCGCAACAGAATTCTTTATATATTTGAAAATAGTAATGCCTCTAGTTAAACCGGCTTGGCTTACTCTTATAATTACAACATTCCAGGGAGTTTGGGGAGCAGGTGCTTCGGGATATGTTTGGAGTGAACAGTTAAAAACATTTAACGCTGCTATACAAAAGGTTTTGACAGTTTCTCCGGGTGCCGGTTCTGCTTCCGCAGTTCTGATGGCCAGTGTTCCGATTATCATATTTATTATCTCCCAGAGCCAGATAGTTGAAACAATGGCTTCTTCCGGGATGAAGGATTAAGGGGGATAATGAAATAATGAAAAAAACGACCAAAATTTTAGCTGTGGCAATGGTGGCATTATTCCTGTTCGGAAGCGTTGCCGCGTTTGGGAAAGCGTACGAAACATATACATATTCGATTGATGGCTGGGCGGTGTCTTCACCGGACGCTTATGTTCCGGAAAAAACGATGAACTCTGCCGCAATGGGAATACCTGATCCGATAGACGACCCCAAAGACATGTTCGTAGACAAAGATTTGAATGTGTATTTGGCAGACGCTACTAAAAACCGCATTGTTGTACTCAGCGAATATTTAAATTACAAATTTGAAATATCTACTTTTATCAACAATGAGGGAATCCGCGATTCTCTTTCCGCACCAAACGGATGTTTTGTAACAGATAAAAAAATATATGTTGCCGATACAGATAACAACCGTATAGTTATATTCGATAAAGAAGGTAATTTTTTAAAACTTCTTGAAGAACCAAAAGCGGATGTTTTCCCGGCAGGATCAATTTATAAACCGATAGCTCTTGCGGTTGACAAAGCCGAACGTTTGTATGTTGTTTCATCAACTACTTACATGGGTATTATCGTTCTTGACAATGAAGGTATATTCCAGACTTTCATAGGAGCGCAGGCAGTAACAGCAAATCCGCTCGATCTTTTGTGGAGACAATTTATGACACCGGAGCAAAGAGCGCAGTCAACCCAATACATCGCTTCAGAATATAACAATATTTCAATAGATGACAATGGATTTATATACGTAACTACTTCATCGATTGACGAAGGGGCACAACAGGGAGCCATTAGTTCAAAAGCTTCAACATATTCTCCCGTAAAAAAATTAAACGCAGCCGGAAATGATATCATGGCACGTAATGGATTTTACGGTCCGGGCGGAGAAGTTAGTGTTATGTCTTTCTCTTTTGATGAAGGCGCCGCAACCGGAGCTTCCAAAATTATCGATGTAGCTATAGGTCCCGAGGAAACATGGTCAATTATCGATGAAAAGAGACAGCGTGTTTATACATACGATAATAATGGAAGAATGCTATTTACATTCGGCGACAAAGGTATGCAGCTCGGAAATCTCCAATCAATCGAAGCTATAGCATATCAAGGCGAACGTATGCTTCTTCTTGATAAAACTGATGACAGCATTACAATTTTTAACAGAACAGAATACGGCGATATATTAATTAACGCGCTCCATAATAATAACTTAAGAAATTATGATATGGCTGTTGAAGACTGGAAAGCAATTCTCCAAAGAAACAGCAATTTCGACGCAGCATATGTCGGCATAGGCAAAGCATTGTATCGTGACGGAGACTGGGAAGGTGCGATGGAATACTTTAAATTTGCTTATGACGTAGGAAATTATTCGCAGGCTTACAGCATGTGGCGGCAGAATTGGATTTCTAAATATGTTTTGATAATTCCGATATTTGTTGTTGTAATTTGCTGGCTTGTTTCAAAGTTCTTCGGATATGCAAAAAAAGTGAACGACAAAACTGCTCTTTCAACGGCAAAGCGAACATTCAAGCAAGAAATTTTGTATGCGGTACATTTAATCTTTCATCCGTTTGATGGATTCTGGGATTTAAAGCATGAAAAACGAGGTTCTGTGAGAGCTGCATTTTTCTTTATACTATTAACAGTTGTTGCTTTCACTTATCAAGCTGTAGGACGTTCGTATATTTTTAATCCGTACCAAAACTTTTCAAGTGTATTTATCCAAATAATATCATTAGCTGTTCCTCTTCTTTTATGGGTTACAGCCAACTGGTGTTTGACTACATTGATGGAAGGCGAAGGAAGCTTTAAAGATATATTCATAGCAACTTCGTATTCACTTGCACCTCTTCCGATATTTATGATTGTTTCTACATTGTTAACACATGTTGCAACGGGTGCCGAAGCAGGATTGTTAAATATGATGATAACAATAGGCTGGACTTGGGTAGGATTGCTTATATTCTTTGGAATGATGATAACTCACGATTATTCACTGGTAAAGAATGTAATTACAAGTATACTGACAATCGTCGGAATGGCGTTTATCATGTTTGTTGGAATCCTGTTCTCGACTCTGGTAGGAAAAATAATCGGCTTTATTTCAAGCATTGTTGTTGAAATTTCATACAGGCTATAAATTCCGTCATAGTTATAGTAAACTGGTAAGGGAGATTAATATAAAATGAAGAAAATCAGATTTTTATCCGCGCTGGTGTTAGTGGTTTTAGTATTTGGCACAGTGGGTAATTTGTCGATTCTTCCCGTTTACGCCGCTAAGACAACGACGGAAGAAGAAACGATTGATTACCTCACACAAGTATATGAAACACCGCAAGATAAAATCGATACAATGGAGCAGAAGCTCGATTTATTCGGTTATGAATTGTATTACCAAGCTGATACCGGCGAAGTTGCCGTTATAAATAAGGCTTCCGGGCAAATATTGTTCACAAATCCTTATGATGTAACAAAAGCTTTTCCAAACGGTTCATCATCATCAGCAAGCGTTAAAGAAAGAATTCTATCTCAAATCATTATCAAATATACAGATAACGATAAAGAGACAGACTTCAATAGTTTTAAAGAAGCTGCACAGCGCGGTCAGATTATTCAAAAGAATATTAAAAACGGTATCCGCGTTGAATATACAATGGGACGCGAAGAAACAAGAAAACTCGTTCCGAAAAGAATTGAAAAGACCCGTTTTGAAGAACTCATATTAGCTTATATAGACGATCCGACAGCTCTTAAAAAAATGAAAGCGTTCTATACAGAGAAAAACCCGGATAGCGCGGAATTGACAGAACGCGGAGTTAAAGAGCTTGAGGCAACATTCCCGATTACCAAAAAAATGGCGATTTACGTATTTGACCCGTATGCTTCGGAACGTGAATTAAACTTAATCGAAAAATATATAAAAACTTATTGCCCGCATTACACATATGAAACACTTCGTGAAGATCATACAATGACAGAATACGAGGGACAGGAAACAGACCCCGCTCTCTTTAAGCTTTCCTTGGAATATTATCTTGACGAAGAAGGTTTATCAGTACGTTTGCCCGCAAATGGAATACGTTTCAACGAAACACGTTATTCTTTAACAAATATTATGGTTCTTCCTTATATGGGAGCAGGCTCTTCTGATTATACCGGTTATACATTTTATCCGGACGGAAGCGGTTCTCTTGTAAGATTTGAAGATTTGACTAATACCCGTACGATAACAGGACAGTTATACGGAATGGATTTTGCTTATCATAAACTGACATCCAGCCATATGGAAGTAGTTCGTTTACCTGTCTACGGAGTTGTCGAAAATCATGCGACAACGATAACCAATGAAGAAGAAATTGAAATTGAAGGTTATTACGACGATTACGGGGACTGGATTGAACCGACAACTAAAACCATAACGACAAAAGAGGAAATGGTTGAAGACAGAGGATTTTTAGCAATCATTGAAGAAGGTGACGCGCTCGCGAATATTACTACCGACCACGGAGCTTTCGTATTGCATAGATACAACTCTTGTTATACAACGTTTTATCCTCGCCCTAAAGACTCATATAATTTAGCAGAATCAATATCAGTCGGTGCAAACGCCGAATGGACGGTTGTTTCAAAACGTAAATATACCGGAAGTTATAGAATACGCTTCTTGATGCTTACCGATGATAATCTTGCTAAAGAAAATAATATCACAGATTATTATGAATGCAGTTATATAGGTATGGCTAAAGCATACCGTGAATACTTGGAGAAAAACGGAACGCTTAAACGTTTAACTGAAAATGATGTTAAAAAGGATGTACCTTTATACATCGAATCATTCGGTTCGATGGATAAAGCTGATACAATTTTAAGCATACCTGTTGTTGTGAAGATTCCTTTGACTACTTTCGACGACTTAAAGACAATGTATGATGAATTAAGTGCAAAGGGAATTACCAATATTAATTATCGTCTGACAGGATTTGCAAACGGAGGTGTATGGTCCACTGTACCGTATAAAGTAGAGTTTGAAAAGAAAGTCGGAGGAGACAGCGGATACGCAGATTTCTTAGATTATGCTACTGAAAAAGGAATCGGAGTTTATCCGGATTTCGACTTCATGTATGTAGTAAGGACGGAATTCCTTGACGGTTTCAACTATAGAACAGACGCGGTAAAAACTATAGACAACCGTTATACTTCAAAACGTGTTTACGACAGCGCAGATCAATCACTTTACCGTACAGGGGATTTGTGTATATCGCCTATGGCAATTGATAAATTTTATTCTAAATTTATCACAGAAATAGATAAAATCGGGAAAATGGGTTTATCAGTATCCACTATGGGCACAGATTTGAACTCTGACTTCGATAAAAAAGATCCTTACAACAGAGAAGATGCAAAAACATATGTATTAAAAACAATGCAAAAAATGTATGATGATTTCCAAGGAAACATAATGCTGGACGGCGGAAATGCTTATACTTGGAAATATACAAGACATATATTAAACGCAGCAATAGATTCCAGCCATCATACATATGCTTCTGAAATGGTTCCTTTCCTCGGTATGGTATTACACGGTTATATAAATTTCGCAGGTGCTCCTACAAATATGGCCGGCGATATCAATTATGAAATATTGAAGATGATTGAAAGCGGAAGCGCTCCGTACTTTATACTTTCATATCAAAACATTTCCGAAATGAAAAAGACTTTTGATTTAGCTAAGTTCTATTCGGTTTCTTACAGTATCTGGTTTGATGATTTAGTAGAAAGATATAATCAAATTAATACGATACTAGGTAAACTTCAAACTAAACTCATTATAAATCATGAATTTTTAATAGGTGAACGTATTCCGACAGAACTTGAATTAAAAGAAGATAAGTTAGCCGAAGAAAAAGAAGCTGAAGAAAAAGCAAAAGCTGATGAATTGAAAGCGGAAAAAGAAGCTCTCGCAAAAGCCCGCGCGGAACTTCTAGAATCAGAAGCTATCAACGAAGTTGAAGAAGAAACCGAAGAAAACACTGAAGAAGCTGAAACAACAGAAGAAGGAACAGCAGTTGAAGAAGAAACCTCAGGAGAAGAAACAGCTGACGAATCTGAAGAGTCTGAAGAAGAAGCTGAAGCTGAAGAAGAAGATGACGGTGAATATAAGTATACAAAATATACTATAGACAACGGTTCAATCATACGTGTAACATACGAAGGCGGATATTCTTACATATTGAATTATAACAGCTTTGATGTTGTTGTTGATGGTATGACGATTCCCGCTATCGGATGTGTCGAAATAGTCGGTTAATAGAAGTGAGGTGTGAAATAGAAAATGAATAAAGTTTCAACAATAAAACAAGCCGCACCCAAGAAGATTCGTAAATCGGCTTCGCTCGACAAGAAAAAAGCACGTGCCGGGTGGATATTTATTTTACCATTTATCATTGGTATCATACTGATATATTTACCGGTTATTTACGATTCAATAAAATATAGTTTTAATGAGATCAAGATTTTAAAAGGCGGCGGATATGAATTAATATTCGTAGGATTTAAAAACTATCAGGAAGCTATATTTGTAGATCCCAGCTTTGTAAGAACACTTACTTCCGGTATTCAAAGACTCGTGTTTGATATACCTGCGATAGTCGTTTTCGCATTATTTATTGCAGTATTGTTAAACCAAAAAATGATAGGACGTGCAGCATTCCGTGCGATATTCTTCGTTCCGGTTATATTGAGCACAGGACTTATCAGCGATATAGATTTAGGTAATATTATGCTTACGTATATGGGTGATACATCATCATCCATAAATACGGGAGCGGCAGATACAGTTACGCAAATTGTAACGCGAGCGGATATCAGCTGGCTGTTCAGAACCATGGCGGTAGGTACTGATCTTACTAACTATGTTACCGGAATGATAAACAATATTTATGATATTATAAACCGTTCCGGTGTTCAAATGCTTATATTCTTAGCGGGTCTTCAATCGATTTCACCGGCAATATATGAGTCATGTTCGATAGACGGTGCTTCCGCATGGGAAACATTCTGGAAAATAACAATTCCGATGGTCAGCCCGATGATTTTGGTTTGTACAGTATACACGGTAATTGACTCATTTACTTCATCATCAAATACGGTTATGGCATACATAAACGCTGTATATGATGAACCCGGAGGAAATGTTATAAGTACAGCGATGTCTTGGATGTATTTCTTGATAGTAGTAGTTTTGATAGCAGCCGTTTCAGCGTTGCTTTCAGCATACGTCTTCTATCAAAGAAGAGATTAAGGAGGATTTTTTACAGTGAACTTAGAATCAACTCCTAAAGTAATGAAGGAAACCAAAAACAAGATTAGAATTGAATTTGATAGAACCAGCAAATGGACCAGATTTAAAATTAAATTCTTATCATTTAATTTTCTTCAGAATGTAGTATGGTATTTATTCAGATTAGTTCTTTTAATCGGTATATCTTATGTAATATTAAATCCTTTCTTTTCAAAAATTTCATCATCTTTTATGTCTCCGGAAGATTTCGTTGACGTAACAGTAAAATTGATACCGCGTTATCCCACACTGGATACTTATAAAGCAATTGTAAAAGATTTGCATTACATTGAAGCTATACGCAATACATTCCTATTATCAATAATATGTGCTGTTATCCAAACTTTTATATCGTGTCTTATCGGTTACGGATTCGCGAAATTTAAGTTTAAAGGAAACAATTTGCTATTCTTTATTGTTGTATTTACAATGATAGTACCGCATGATACACTGTTGCTTTCCCTTTTTATGAAATTCAGATATTTTGATATCTTCGGTATATTAAAGCTTCTTGGAGGCGGATTTTACGAAAGATTCAGACTTATCGGGTTTACATCAATAAACTTTACGAACACATATGCTCCGCTTATTATATTATCCCTGACAGGGCTCGCGTTTAAAAATGGATTGTATATATTCATGATGCGTCAGTTCTTCAAAGGTGTTCCCGATGAACTTGAAGAATCCGCTTATATCGACGGTTCAGGCGTGTTCAGAACGTTTATGACAATAATAATACCGCTTTCCGTTCCTATGATGATTACTATATTCTTGTTCGTATTCTCATGGCAATGGACGGATAACTTCTATACAACAGTGTTCTATACAACTTCAGGGCCAAAATTAATGCCTGATGTCGTTGGAATACCGAAATCTCTCGATACTAAATACGCGGGACAAAACATGTATGAATCCGCTATAAGAAATACTTGCGGTTTGATGATATTGTTCCCGTTGATAATAGTATACCTCTTCTGCCAGCGTTATCTCATACAAGGTATCGAACGTTCCGGTATTACTGGTTAAAAAGCTTATAAAAAATAAAGTTTTTATTAACTAAGATATTTTATCCGTAATTTTGGATTTAGTTCAATTCTGTTTAATTTAATTATAATAGCTGTGGGGAAATTTCCAAAAGAAATTTCCCCGTTTATTTTTATATGTTTTTTTTAAATTTCAAAATTTGCAATACAATTGAAAAACCTTTAAAATAAAAAAGATTTTCTATAATAATTCAACAGACAGCTATATCAAATCTGTTATTTTTTATCGAAAATCTTTTAATCTATAAATTTATTTTATATTTTCTTTTTTATATTTTTTGTTCTCCTTTTTATTTTTCTGATATCTCCGAGCATTTGGAAAGTATCTTTAATTAAATGCACTTTTGATTCTTTTTCGTTGTGATTTATAATACGCACAGGATATTCGTTTATTTTATAACCGATTTTTCCGGCTATAATTAAAGCTTCGAGATCGAAAGCAAACCGGTTTATTTCGCAATTTGAAAATATGTCCTCCGCTGCTCTTGCTGAAAAACATTTTATGCTGCTTTGCGAATCTGAATTTTTAAATCCTGCTGTTACCGATATAAGTTTTATATAAATTTTTGAAACAAAGCGGCGTATGAAAGTATAACCATCATGTCCGTGCGGATCTAAATTTCGGGAACCGATAACTATATCATAGTTATTATCGCGGCACAAACGGACAATAGTACCTATAATTTCATATCCATATGCTAAATCGCAATCTGTATAAACCCGGAAATCACCGGTTGCTTTTAGTATTCCGAAACGAACCGCGCTTCCTTTCCCGCGGTTATCGCTATATCCCGTTATAATAAATCTTTTATCGTTTCCAATTGATTCTTTTGCTTTTTTTTCACAACCGTCGGTCGATCCGTCTGAAACAAATATTATTTCTGTTGCAAAATCTTCTATAGTATCAATATAATTTTTTAAAGTATCAATTGTATTTTCAATTATTTTCGATTCATTATAAATTGGAATTATAATCGATAATTTCATAGAAGACCCCAAATTTTTTATTTATTATTTTAATTTATCACTTCAACCAATTTCGCCTGCAAGCAATACCGGTTTGTAAAATAACCATTTGTACATGTCGATAAAGTGATTATACGATCGTTAATGGTAAATTCTATATCATCACGTTGATATAATGAATTATTTTTCATTTCGTAAGCGAATTCTACAAACGATTCACGTGTATAAAAATCGGTTGTAATGTATGAATAATACATATCGGTTTGATATATCGAAAAAACAATATATGTATAAATACCGTCAGGTGTAGATATCTTTATATACGGATTATCGTTAAAAAAGCTTTCGTCCAAATATTTTGTAACATGATTGAACATTAAACCGTTTGTCATGTTATGTCCGTAGATTACAGTGTTATAATTTTTAATTATATTTTTATTGCATTTGGAATCAATGAAAATCGATCCTGCCGGTAAATACTCTCCGGTAAAAGCGTGGTTTAAATAATAATCGTTATCTGTATATTGAACTATCGGATAATTTATATTCGTGTTTTCAATTGTAATCCATCCGGCTAAATCGTTATTTTTTTCTTTGAAATTATTAAGCTTTGCTTTTATTTTTTCGAATTCGATATTATAACCGTTGTTTTGACCGGAGGTAGTATTTTCTTCGGAATTAATTTGTTCGTTGTTTAGAGATTGCAAATAAGTTAATGATTCAATGGCTTTTTTTGATTTTTGCAAACGAAGTACAGGACCTTCTCCTGTATCAAATAAATCATCGCTGAAAAAATCATCGGCAAGTGAAGCGTAAATATCGTCACCGCGTTTATAATTATACAGGGAATTAATTATCGAAATTAAACTTATTACAAATATTGTAATGCTTATAAAATACAAAATACTTCTGATACTTTTTAATAAAAAATCCTGGATAGAAAATTTTTGCTGGGGGGGCGGCGGAGCAATATCATCAGCCGTCAATGATTCGAGAGAATACATAAAAAGGTCGTTGTCGCTGTCACGCTTGTTTACGACAAATTTATTAATATCGTCTTCAAATATATATTCAGAAGTAAATTCAAAATTATTTTTGTTTGGAGAAGCACTTGATAAATTCATAAAAAATCACCAAAAAGATCTAATATATTAAATATATAATAAGAAAACTGTATAAAAAAAGCATACACCTAATTATATATTTTTAATGTTATTATTTCAAGCAAAAAACATGACCTTATATGGTTTATAATATTAATACATATTGAATGTTTTTTCAAGCTGAGTTGATAATGTCTTTTGATAATTAGTATAATTTTTTTCAAAAGATTTATTGCCTAATACGGTATTTCTTACTAAATCGTAAGTACCGAGTTTCAACTGTTGTATTTCGCCTCCGAACATGTAAGCAAAATCGTAATTGAATTTTTGCGTTATATAGGGAAGCATGAGAATTGAACTGTTATCTCGTATATAATTATTTATAATATCAGAAAAATAAGCTTGGTTTATATACTGGTACGAAGAAGCGTTCATAGCTTGTAAAAACAATCCGTTGTTTTCGACAGTGGTTCCGGAAACTACAGATATGACCGGAATTGATTTATCATTATATGAAGTGTAGTAACTTTGCATAGAAGTCAATTTTGGGATAGGTAACATACCCCATGAATCTTTCATTCCGGAAAACCATTGCGCGGAATTTAAACTGTTTATATAAAATAAAACTTTTCCGTTATTAAATAATCCGGCGGTTTCATTTAAAGGGTAATCATTATTTGCATATCCCGAGGTATTTGATAATAAAAGCTTCGCTTTTTCTATAATATCAAAAGTTTGTGATGTGTTGTAAATTAACTGCGGTATTTTGCCGTATGCTGCGTCGGTATAATGCTGACCGGTTGATAAAAACATTAAATCAATCAAAGTTTCGTCGGTTAAAGCGGAACTGTGGGTAAATAAATCCGATTTTTCCAAATCGAAAGTTTCTTTTATATTAATACATAGTTTAAGAAAATTATCCCATGTCCATTCACCCGATTCAACACATTCATATATATCAAATCCGCCGAAATATTTTTCCGCGAGGTTTCTGTTATAGAACATCAGATAACAATACCCGGGATATTCTGTCAAAGCTCCGGCTGAAGCGTAAATATTATAACCGACAGACATTTGCTGTATTGCTTCTGTATTATAATAGTCACATTCAAAATCTGTAAACGGGAGCGAATTTAAATTCAACAGCAGTCCGTTTAATGCAAATTTTCCGAGGTAATCCGATGGTATAGCCAGCATATCAGCCAGGTACATTCCGGAATTAATAGATTTTACTACAGAATCATACATAGTATCTACAGATGAAGTTTTTTCGCTGATAACTATTGTATTATATTTATTTTCAACCATTTTATTACGTTCGTAAACATGAGTTGAAATAATATTTTCGCTGCCGTCAGGAATTAAAAAATGATCGTCAATAGAAATTATGACTACACCGATACCCCCGAAATTTCGGTTGACTAATGTTTTCAAGTACGATTTAGCTATAGTCTGTCCGTTTTCGGTTGTCACAGGATAAACGGTTTGACCATCGGACGATGTATATATATCTGTTGTTTTTTCCGTTATATCCTTTGTCTCCGCAGTTGTATTATCGCTTTCGTTATCGCCTTTATTTATTATTATCAAACCGCAAGACGAAAAAATCATTGCCGCTGTTATTATTATGATAAAGTTAATATATTTAATTTTCATTTTTATTATTAATATACTTAAAAGATAAAATATATTTAAATATTATTTTTTCTTCCAAGTAGTACCGGCAGGTGTATCTGTTAAAATAATTCCGATACTTTCGAGTTCGCTTCGTATATTATCGGCTTCAGAATAATTTTTTTGTTTTTTAGCATCCGCTC
Source organism: Eubacteriales bacterium (assembly GCA_031549925.1). Taxonomy (GTDB): domain Bacteria; phylum Bacillota; class Clostridia; order Oscillospirales; family CAG-272; genus JAVBPA01. Next base: position 22,351 of record JAVBPA010000050.1, on the reverse strand, counting down.
TCATTTTTATTTTTTCTTCAATTATTTTTGATAAATCATCGTCTACGGTATCTTCCGGAACATCCTCACAAATTACATCTAAATTAACAGCTAATATTTTATCCATTTCCATTATTTTATCGTAAATTGTCTGCGATTTTGTTTCGTATTTAACTAGATTCCAAACGATTCCGAGCGCACGGGGAATATTTAAATCGTCCGATACAGCTTCGCAAAACTCTGCGTAATATTTTTCGCTTACAGCGGTTGTTTCTTCTGTTACCGGTTTATTTTTGTGATTTAACAAAGCATTTTTTAAATTCGAAAGAGATTTTTTTGCGGCGTTTAAACCTTCGAACGTAAAGTTTAATTTTTGCCTGTAGTGTGCGTTTAAACAAAAATATCTGAAATCACAGGGTTTGTATCCAAGATCATTCAATTGATCCAATGTGTAAACATTATTTAGGGATTTAGACATCTTACCGCCGTCAACAAGCATAAATTCACCATGCAGCCAATACTTAGCCGCGGGGTGTCCAAGAAGCCCGCATGTCTGCGCTATTTCGTTCTCGTGGTGTATCGGAATATGGTCGACTCCTCCGGTGTGTATATCAAAATATTCGCCGAGATATTTAAGTCCCATTGCCGAACATTCGATGTGCCATCCGGGATAACCCATACCCCAAGGGGATTCCCATTGCATGATGTGTTCTCTCGGAGCTTTTTTCCAAACAGCAAAATCTGCCGGATGATGTTTTTCATCATTTATTTCAACACGCGCGCCGGCTTTTTGTTCTTCAAGCTTATTCCCCGACAACATACCGTATTCGGAAAATTTTAACACATCAAAATAAATACCGTCGCTTGTTTCATACGCATATCCGCGTTCGACAAGACCGGAAACGAAAGCAATCATTTCTGGTATATGATCGGTAGCATGTGCTATAATCTCAGGCTTTTCAATATTTAAACGTTCAATATCACGCATGAATATTTTAGTATAGTATTCTGCGATTTCCCAAGGTGTTTTTGCTTGTTCACGCGCGGTTTTTGCCATTTTATCCTCACCCTCATCACCGTCAGAAACAAGATGTCCTACATCTGTTATGTTCATGACATGATGAAGTTTATAACCGTTCCATTTTAGAGAACGTCTCAGCAAATCCATAAATATATATGTGCGGAAATTTCCGATATGCGCGTAATTATAAACTGTAGGTCCGCAGCTATATATATATACATCATTTCCTTTTTGGGGAATAAATTCTTCTCTTTGTCTAGTGAGCGAATTATAAAACTTCATTTTTGTTCTCTCATTCGTGTAATTTATTTTCAAGTTCTTTTATTTGGTTTTCAAGCCGTTCTATTTTTAATTGAAGTTTACATAATTCCTGTGAAAGAGGATCCGGAATATGAACCTGATCGAAATTGGAATTTACGACTTTTTCTCCCGAACGTTTCACGACTCTAGCGGGTATACCTACGGCAGTGCTGTTTTCTGAAACAGCTTCCAGAACTACGGCGTTTGCGGCTATTTTTGAATTATCACCTATTTTGAAAGGACCGAGAACTTTTGCTCCCGCACCTACCATGACGTTATTGCCGATTGTGGGGTGGCGTTTTCCGATATCTTTTCCCGTTCCCCCTAATGTAACCCCCTGATAAATTGTACAATTGTCCCCGATTTCCGCAGTTTCGCCGATAACAACTCCAGTTCCGTGATCAATAAACAATCCCTTACCGATTTTTGCTCCTGGATGTATTTCTATTCCGGTTATAAAACGCGCAGTCTGGCTTATAAATCTTGCGGCGAAAAATTGTTTGCGTTCATAAAGCGGATGAGCCAGGCGGTACGCTATCAAAGCGTGGAAACCCGAATAAAGCAAAGCAATTTCAACAGAGTTTTTTGCCGCAGGATCTCGTTCACGTATGATTTTTATATCATTTCCAAGTTCATTAAAAAAAGATAATAACTGTTCTACCATAATAATCGCACCATATACATATATGTATTTTTTAAAACAAAAAAGCGTAAAAATATAATTGTTTTATCATCTATGCTTTTGTTTTACAAAAGCTTTTAAAAATTTTTGTGTGATTTGATTTTTATATTACTGCTCTAAATCACGATAATATTTAATTTATATCATTTGCAAAAATTTTAATATATAATCATATAAAAAAATTTTAATTATTATTGTATTATATAATATAAATAACTCCTTGTAAAGGGTGAAGCTATAAATTTTATTGACATTTTATATTATATGCGTTATAATCTTTTGTGTATTATCGTAAAAAAAATTTCTTTTTATGTTTTATGTATGAATATAATTATTTTTATGCGCAAAGAATCGCAATACATAAAAAATAAAAAATAATATAAAATCGTAAATATAAAAATTATAGTATAAAAAAGATTGTCGAATAACGGTAAATAATGAAGAATTTAAACGGTAAAAAAGCGCGTATGCTTTTGGTATATCCCGATTATACAGACCGTGACTGTATTGAAAGAACTTCGGGAGGTAACTACAGCGAGGGATTAGCTTCTATCTCGGCGGTTCTTAAAAACAGCGGTCACAGTGTCGAATTAATGCATCTTCTATTTTTGCATAACGAAAAGCAATTCAAAGATAAACTGACCTCACTTGAAAATAAAAATATAAAAGGGTTATATGATATTATCGGGTTTTCTATCCGTACTACAGCTTTCCCCGATTCGCAGAATTATATAAAATGGGCAAAAGAAATATGCCCCGATGTTTTTGTCATTTGCGGAAGTTATCATGTAACACTAGTTCCAGATGAAGTTTTAGCGATTGATGGGGTTGACGCAGTTTGTGTCGGCGACGGAGAATACGCGGAACTTGAATTATGCGATAAAATGACTGCGGGATTGGATTATACCGATACAGAAAGTATATATTTCAAATTACAAGACGGTACATTTAAAAAAAATCCGATACGGCCTTTGTTTGACGATTTGGAAAGATTGCCGATTCCGGATTTTGATCTTTTTGATTATGATAATTTAGAGAGTTCTAAAATTAACACCGCTATTGTAATGATGAGCAGGGGCTGCCTTTTTTCTTGTACATACTGCGGAAATTCGCAGTTTAGGAATGTTTATCCTAACAGAAAAAAATTTGCAAGGTTCCGGTCTCATGAAAACAGCATATTATATTTAAAAACTCTTCTCGAAAAGCACCCTAATATTAAATATTTAAACTTCCGTGATGCGATATTCAATATGTACCCTGATTGGTTCGACGAGTTTATTGTTAAGTATAAAGAAGAAATTAATTTGCCGTTTACATGTAATCTACGTTTTGATGTATTGACAGAGGATGCCGTCAGAAGATTAAAAGAAGCAGGATGTTATACAATAGATTTGGGAGTCGAGAGCGGAGATTACGAAATACGGACTAAATATTTGAAACGTATTATGACAGACGAAATGATGATAAACGCCAGCGAATGGTTTCATAAATACGGAATAACCGTTCTTACTTACAATATCATTGGTCTTCCTTTTGAAGATTTGAAACGCGCGTTAAAAACTGTTAAATTAAACGCGAAACTGAAAAGCGACAGAATAATTCCGAATATATTTTATCCTTATCCGATGACGGTATTGCATGACATAGCGAAAGAAGCCGGTTTTGTCCCGGATATAATTGCTCCTGACTGCCGTGTTCCCCTAAAACAAAAACAATTTCCCGAGCATGAAGTTTTATTTGTGGCAAATTTTTTCATGTACTATGTTAAACGCTATAAATGGGCTTTTGTACACGGTAAGATCGGCGGTATTTATGAAAAGTGGCTTGACTTTTGGTTTTGCGGACCTTTTACTCCGAGAAGATTTTTGGTTTTCACTAGCGATATGTCCGATAATATCAAAAAGAAGCTAAAAAGAATATTGCTCAACCGTTTCCCTGACTTTTATTTAAAACTTAGAAATTTAAAAGTTAGAAAACGCAAAAAAAATAATAACAAATAAATTATTTTTGCATAAAATTTATATAAAAAGGTTGACAATATAGCACGGTCATTATAAAATATGCTAAATATAATGATTATTATGTACTTATATTAAAAACTTTAAATAGTCTGCAAAAAAACAAATTGAACCGATGTATTCAAGCTTTTATTTGGTTGTATTGGTTTGTATTAAAGCTTTTTACGGGTTATTATAAGGTTTTTGTATTATAGTATAAATTTTTTTACTTATGTAAATTATTATAATTACGGAGGAATATTTACTATGGCGGATAATCTCTACAATGACGAGATATATACTTTAACGGATGAGGACGGAAATGAGAATCAATTCGAACTTCTCGGCAGCCGTGAAATTGAAGGTTCAACATATCTGGCGCTTGTTCCGATAAGCGAAAATGATGACGAAGAATATGTTATATTAAAAGTCGAACTTGATGAATCGGGCGAAGAAACTCTTGTTACTATAAACGATGATGATGAATTTGATCGTGTAGCAGATATATTTGATGATGAACTGTTCGGAGAAATTGATTACGACGAAGATGAAGAAGAAGAGGACGAAGAATACGAAGAAGAGGACGAAGAATAAAAAATATTATGGCAGGTATTAATACTGCGGAGCTGTTTTCAATATATAATATATAAAAATAATTTTTTATTGATATAATTTAATAGCTCTTGTATTATATCTGTAAGTTTTTGCATTGGATTTATTTAATATCGCAAAAAAAGTTTTTAGATTTTGTCTATATTTTCTATTTTAAAATAAATGTTATTGTGTTATAATATTTATATAAAAAATTTTGAATATAATAAGATATTTTCAAATATACTAGTATAAAAGTATTTGCTGAAAATTTGTCTTCCGGTTTAGTATATATTTTTTGATAACCTGCTTGGTTTGTGATAAGCCAGATAATTAAACCCACAAAGAATAAATGGAGTCCGGGCTTCCCCACGAGGGTATGCAGACCTCCCCGATATTTTTATCGGGACGCTGGGAGCACGAATCTGGGGAGAGGACACCTACCTTGCAGTCAGCAGGGTTTCTTAATTTCTGGTTTACACGGCTCGGTGGGGTATTATTTATTTTGATTAAATATATAACAGCGAAATATTAAAATAATTTAAAGCATGACTGTTATCTATTTTTATAAATCTTATTATTTTTTAAAATTGAGTTATTGAGCATTATGGATGATTTATATCATAGGACAGGCAATATATATAATATAGACTGTTTTTTATGAAAAAACTTTATTCCATTCAATTTTATAAAAAAAAATATTATTTTGGAGAAAATCTTATGCCGAAAAAAATATTGGCTTTTTTACTTTGTATGATTTTGACATTATCATTTATAGTCTCCTGTGCTTCGCCTAAAGAAGACAAAGGTTCTTCTTCCGAAACAAGTGTTGATGAATCTGACACAGCGGAAACAGAAATACCTGATAATTTGCCTGAACAAAATTTTGAGGGGCATGTATTCAATGTATTGACTAAAAATGACAACATTGGTATAAATGAAGAAGACGGAGAAATTTTAAACGATGTTGAATATATCCGTGATGTTAGAGTTGAGGATCGTTTTAATATTAAAATTGAAGCCGATTATCATGAAGCTTATGGTGAAGGAACATCGATGTTCAAAAAAATGGTGGCTGCGGGAACCGAAGAATTTGAAATGGTTTTCATACATATGATAGATGGTGCGGCTCTTGCTTCTGAGGGTTCGTATTATCCGATAAATGATTTGGAATATATTAATTTAGAAAAAATATGGTGGGATAAACAAATCCAGAATGGTTTCAGCGTAGGGAAAAAATTGTTTCTAGCTGCCGGAGATATTTTACCCGATACATTGCTGCGGACATCATGTATGGCATTTAATAAAAAGCAGTTTGACGATTTGACGTTAACATACCCTTATCAAACGGCTTTTGACGGAAAATGGACGCTTGATACATTATACGATTTGACAAAAGGCGCAACAAGGGATTTAAACGGAGACGGAGCAGTTAAAGTTGACGACGACTTTTACGGTTTGACAAGCTGGTATCTCGACAGCCCTTATTCATTTTATTACGGTGCGGGCGGTTCGATAACTAAAAAAGACGCAAACGATATTCCGGAACTTGACCTTGACGTCGAAAAGAATTTGGCTATATACATGAAAATATTCGAGGTAGTCGTTACAAACGAATCGAATTATATAAAAGATATGAATCAGTATGCCAAATCATATGATACGTTTACTTCCGGACGCGCTCTTTTCTGTGAGATTTGTCTCACACACTTAAAAGGCGATAAATGGCGTAATATGGATGAAGATTACGGAGTAGTACCGATACCTAAATATGATGAAAAGCAAACTGATTATCTCGGATTTGTTAACGGAGACGCGGCTATGATGGGAGTTCCGATATCAATAAAGAATCCGGAAAGAACATCAATTATCATAGAAGCGCTTGCGGCTGAATCGTACAAGAGGGTAACTCCCGCACTTTATGAAGTTGTCGCCAAAACAAAACATACACGTGATGAAGAATCATCGGATATGATCGATATGGTTATCCGTGAAAGAATATTTGACTTCGGATATACTCATTTGCTTAGTAACGGTATATCTTCGTTCGTACGTGATTTGCTTGCTTCTAAAAAAACCGATGTAGCTTCTTCATTCGCAAGAAACGAAAAGAGTTTAACAAATACATTGGCAAAAATTATAGCAGCTTACGAAAAAAACACATAAAAAATAAAAAAGGGACATCCTCGCAACGAAAAATGCGGGGAAGTTCCTTTTATTAAATATTATAGGAAAACAAAATTAAATAAATTAAAAAGCAAATAAAACCTTGAGTATAAAAATGTATTTATTAATTTTTGATTAGCGAAACGTTTCAAAAATGTAATTAATTAATATTTATTAAATATAAATTGATATATCGGAGTTAAATTATTTATAAATATTTTGGGAGAATGTGATATTATGAATTTTAAACGTTTGACAAGTATTTTTACTGTTGTGATTCTAATTTTTTCTAGTTTATCTCTTTCTGTTTTTGCTGAAGTGATAAGCGATGAATTATATGACACGGGCAATCAACAAAAAATTATATTTTGGATACAAGTTATAATAGGTGTATTAATTGTAGGCGTAATTATTATTTTGCTAATTAAAAACCGAAATGTGCTTTTAGGCAGAAATTCAAACAGAAGCGCAACAGCCCCGCTTGACGAAGATAAAGTTTCTGATAAAATAAGACTTTTTGATCCCGCTTTCAAGCGTGATGAATTCAAAGAATATGCGGGAAAAGCTTTGATTGAAGTACTTTCGGGAATAAATTCAAAAAGTATTACAGCCATACGTCCATATGAAAGTGATTATTTGTATAATATACATGAAAAGCAAATTAAAGAGTACATAGAAACCCGAAAAACAAATCATTATACAGATATAAAAATAGTTTCCACTGAACTCGCTTCGTACGAAGATAAAGAAAATATTACAGACCGTTTAACGGTAAGAATAAATGTTTCAATGTTCGATTACACAACCGATGATACAACAAACGGTGTTATTGACGGAAGCAAGCTTGCCCGCCGCAACCGTATTTACAAAGCGGAATTTATACGCGCTAAAACTTTTCTTTCCGAAAACGGTTACGGATTGGGAAATATTTGCCCGATTTGTTCGGCACAATTAATAGTAACATCCACAGGCAAATGTTCCGAATGTAAAGCCGTTTTAGGTGACGGATCTCACGGCTGGCTTTTGGATTCACTTACTAAATGGAGCAAAAGCTAAAAAATAAATTCAAAAAATTTTTAAAACTAAAAAAATCTGCGGTATGTTAAAAATCCGCAGAATTTTTTATTATGATGAAAAAATTTAAGTTTTGCGAATTTTATTTTACTCAATCATTCTTTGATACAATAATTTGTAATTCTATAAAATCAATTTCAAAAAAATTTCTTTTTTATGTGTGATACTGATAATGTAAGATTAATACTATTGCATTTTTTCAAAAGCTTCATTAAACTTTTCTATTTCTTTGTTTATGGATTTTTCGGATTTTGCTACAAGCGATGCAAGCGTCATTTTACCGTTAACAGCCAAAGCATTATAAGATGAAGCAAAAGTACCCCAAGCGTAAATAAGACCGAGATCGTATGCGCGGTTAATGAGCAGCATATCAAGCATGTCAGATGATTCTTCGTCACGAGCATATTTACCTTTAAGAGCAATTTCGTAATATGCCGGAGTCATATGACGGTAAGAAGAAGCTGCCATTGCTTCTAAAATTGTACCGGAAAAAAGAGTATCGGTAACAGATATCGGAATAGAAACGAGAGGAGCTGCCGGATTTACAAAAGTTATATAATTCTCTTGCGCAGTATCAAACTTAGGAAGCGGAATTATACCGAAATCAGTATCCATTTGCCGGAGCATAGCTATGTGGAACATAACTTCTGAATAAAATAAAGCACGATCTTCCTCGAACGCGTTTCTGATATCGACTATAACATCCGATGAATTGGTTATTCTGGCTGTTAATAGTGTGGAATCATCTTTTGATATAATATCTATTGTCTTTTCAAGAATCGATGATACTTTATCTACGTTCATGGTAAATTCGGGAAAATCATTTTCATTTTTTGTTGATATCATAGCTCCGCAGGAATAAAATAATCCATAAATTGTATCAGCTGTTGTTGAAAGACCGTATTGATCGTATTTATCAAATTTACCGTTTCCGTCGATATCCTGTGTGATATCCTTGACCATATCTCTGAATTTATCGATTACCCAAGCTCCGCTGTTAACAAGTTCGTAAGGATTTTCAAGCTTATAATTGGAAACCATATTTTTATTAAAAAGCATCATCCATGTCGCTTGATTGTCGATTGTGGAAATATCGCCTGTTAAAAAATATATGTTTCCTCCTATCGACAAACATGAAATCATCGATTGCTCCCAATAGCTTTTTTCTAGATTTATGTTCGGAATTTCATTAAAACTGTAGTACTGACCGGCTTGAGCCGCGCTCCCGGCGGCTGCTGTCAACAACCAAACAGCATCGTATGCGTTATCATTTGCAGTTATGATTTTTTTTACGGTTTGCGGAGCTGACAAGTCGTATTTCCCATCAATTAATACATTAAAACGTTCTTCAATTTCGCGGTTGCGTGTAATAATCGCATCGTTTATTACTTCACCGCTGATTTCTTCCGTAACCATATCTATAACAGACCAATTTTTGGGAACTCCGTCTCCGTAAAGAAGAAAAGTAAATGTAGTACCTTCAAAGTTTAATTCGGAAATATCATCCGTGTATGATAAATCAATTTCGGTTTCTTCTCCGCTGACGAGATTCAAAGTCGATTCGTTTGTGTTGTTATCGTTCGTTCCGATATTTTCCGCACATGAAACCGAATTCAATAAAAATATTATTAAACATAATATTATAATTAATAATTTTCGCATTTTATATCCCCTAAATTATAAAATATACAGCGTAATCAAATTATTGCTTCATTCTAAAGTCGAAAACTGCGGGAATTTCGGCAGTTGAGCGATCAAACGGGAGATTTTTTGCCTGAGCCTTTTTTTCTTCAATTGAATACCAAAGTTCGGTAACGGAAAGTTCTCCTTCGCGTATATCCGCTACGAGAAGTCCTCCTCCGCTATATAACAAATTTTCCGCTAAAACAATATTCCCGCTTTTCAAATAAGCTTCGGCAAGCGAAAGTTTTACTCTCGGGATATCTTTTATATGTTCGGGCAATATTTCTATAAATTTTGTTATGCGTTCATAAGCATTTTCTTTTTCAAATTCGGGTGCTTTCCCGGCAAGGGACATTTGAATTGATATTGCTTCTTTCGCTAAAGAAATATCGTCCGGTTTTAAATTCAATGCTTGCAGCATAAGAGCAGCCGCGCGGTTCAAATCTCCCTGAACTTTTGCAATACATCCGAGGCAGTATAAAGCCCAAGCTGAAGGGCAAAGCTTCATTGAAGTATCTAAAGCTTCTTTTGCTTCGTCAAATTTTATTTGTGCCGTGAGTGACGCTCCGTATTGAAGCCAGGTATACCAGTTGTATTCGTCAGGTCCTGCTTTGACCGCTGTTTTTAAAATTTTTACCCACTTTTCATCTGACATCCATGAAAGCGGAACATCATCTGGAGAAATTTTTCCGAACGATCCGTATTGCAATAAATCAATCCAACTTTTTTGTTCTTCTCCGCAATCACTGAAATCAAGATGAGGAGACAGCAATTGTTCGCCTGCTTTTAAACGTCGTTTATTTTCGAGGGAACCGAAACCGCTGCCTTGCAAAATTAATTCTTCCGCTTTTGATTTTGCCATTATTCTGGTGCTGTGCAGAAGTTTTTCAAGATCCTGTTCGGTAATTATATCATTTAATTTGTTTTCTGTTTCGCAAACGCAGTTTTCCCATTCACCATGTACGGCGGAAGCATTTGCTTTTAAAGCTCCGTAAGCTTCAATCCATTCCCATGAAGAACGCGGATTCATAGGAAGAGATTCGTATTGAGTATGGGCAAGTCCGGCTTGAATTTCCACATAACGTCCGTTATAACCGTCAGCCGTCAAATAATTTTGCCAGCGTGTTCCGCCTGAACCCTGACCCCAAACGAACAATTTGCGTCCCCTCAAACGGGATGTGGAGGTTTGAATCAATCCGTAACCTTCGCTGTCTAACTGGCAGATAAATTTTCTGCGTTCGTTTGGTATTTTCCAAAAGAAATCTACCGCGAAACCTAAATTTACAGGATATGTAATATCGGTATCAAGATAATTCGGAACCGGAGCTTTTGCGACTTTCCCGTCAACAAATGTATATGAATGTGTAACCGGTGCGATAACCCGTGCGTTTTTAAGCTCAGGTACAGCGATGTTTGACCACCAATATATCGGAACTACAACAGGATTTTCATTTGTCAAACGCATACGGCAAAATAACATTTTAGATTTGTCAGGCAGGAAAAAATCCATTTGATAAGTTACTCCTCTGACACGTTCGTATTCATACATACGGAGTACGGGAGTGCCGTCATCAAGAGATGTTCGTGCTGTATAAATTTGTGAGCAGGTATGAGGATGATGACCTAAAAAACCGCAGTTCCATTCAACTCCGCCGCTCGTCCATGCATTTCTTATTGCTAAGTTACAGGGACGGACAACCGGATTTGACATAAGTAATTCACGTCCCGAAATTTTATCATAAAGCGACCAAAGCTTACCTCCGAAAGAAGGCATAAATACTGCACGCAAATATTCATTTTCCAAAACGGGAGTAATAAACTTTGTGTCAACCAGCGTCCTTGTATACATATCCTGCATGCGGTATGGAAAAGGACTGTGTACACTTCCGTATCCGCAGAATAAATTATCTTCCTCATCTAAATTTGTTTCGGGTATCCAGGCAACGGCACTAAGATTCGAAAGAGAGGGAAGAGAAGATTCTCCGTTCATACTTTGAGCGGGATAGATACTTTCGGTAAATCTTAAATCCGACATTATTTTTAACCCCGTAAATCATTTTTTATGTAATTTTATAATTTTGAAATAAACTATAATAAAATTATCGGTATAATCATTGATAATAAATCGAATTTACAATATACGGCTTTTAATTTTTTATTTATATAGTTATTATATTCAAAAGTTCGCTGTCATGTTTATCAAAAAATTCCGAAGCAATTGAGATATCTCGTTTTTGGCTTGTTAAGAGGATAATTTGCGTTCCGTTTTCCGCATATTTCATCATGATTGCAAACATATTTTTCATTCGTTCGTCGTCGCATCTCGCAAAACTCTCATCAAATATAATAGGAGGAGCCAAGCGGGTAAACAAAATATCAACAAGAGCTAATCTAAGGCTGATGTATGCAACGTCAAGTGTTCCGGCGCTTAAAAATTCCGCTGCTCTGCTCATTTCAAAACCTTCGTTTTCAACGGTTTTGTAATTGAAATTCATATCTCTCGTAACATCTAAATTATTATATTTACCGTTTGTGACAAAAGCTAAAAGATCACTCGCAGCGGACGAAAGAGCAGGAGCTATCCGGTCTTTTTGATTATCGGAAGCGAGGGATAGTTTTTCTGAAGCCAGCAAATAAGCTTTATGTTTGATTTCAAGTGCGGCAATACGACTTTTAAGCGCGTAAATCTGATCTGCTAATTCCGAAGGTTTTTCGGCGGTTGTTTTAAGGATTGTCAATTGCTTTTCATATTCGCGGCAGCGTTCTTCCAAAGCCGTGTTTGCCTTTGTATAATAATCGAAACTTCGTCTTAATTCGTTAATACTTTCAGCCGGTGGATTTTCGCCGAATTTTTCTGTATATGCTTTTTTTATTTCAATATATTTTTCCCTAAGCGCAGCTTCTTCTTCCGGATTATATTCAATTGTAAGCTGTTCTTTAAGTATAAAAATTGAAGTATTTATTTTATCAAGTTCTGTTATATAATAAGTTTGAGTTGAAAGAAATGTTTTGGCAAATTCCGCTGCTTCCGCCGGTTTTAATTCGGTTTTATCCCACTGAGCCAGCAAATCGAAAAGCGCGTTGTTTTCGATTGTGTATTTTTTATCAATATCAGCTTTTCTTTTGTATAAAATATTTAACTTTTCATTATGTAATTTTAATTTTGTTTCCACCGAAGCGAAAGCATCAAGACGAGCCTTCAGCTTTTGCGGATTATCAACATCCAGCTTTTTATAAATATCGCGGTAAACACTGCGGTTTTTATCGGACGAATTTATAATAAAACCTGCGGCGGTCATGACTGCTATTGCAAACAAAACAGAAATTAACGCGTAAAAGTTATAATTATTAAAAAACAATATAACTGCCGCAATGATACCGATAAGACAAAAAGCGCAAAGAAAAATACCTGCCAAACGTCTTATATAATATTTTTTTTTGCTGATTTCAAATTTTTCGAGTATAGAATTTCTCCCGCCCATTGAATTAATACGGTCTACCATAGCGGTTTCGAGTTCAATTTCGGATTCCTGTGCTGTTATAGCTATAATTTCATTTTTGATTTCAGCGAAATCTTCCCGCAGATGTACAGTTTCGTTTTCGTATCTGATAAGCTCGGACGCATATTTTTCATCAGGAACAAATCCGTTAAATGTATTTTCTTCTTTGAGTTTATTTAGTTTTTCGTTAAATTGATCTCTTTTTAAAGATAGCTCTTTTAAGGAATCAAGTCTTGCGACATCCGCTGTTGTTTCGCTGTAACGCAAAGCCAATCCGAAAGCGGAAATTCTTTCATCATTGTTTCTGCGGCTTTCTTCGGAATCATCGAATTTACCTTCCAGAGAAATGATGTTTTTATTTTCTTCAGAAGCGGTTATTAATCTTTTTTCAAGATTGCTACAATTTTTCCGCAATTCATATATAATTCCGCCGTTACCGTCTTTGTGAAGAAGTTTTTTTCTTGAATCATCGAGAGTTTTTAGTGCTTTTTTAATATTAACCGTTTCGTCTGCGGAGTATAAAATATTTTGTATCATATCTCCGATACCGGTACCGTTTATAATACTTCCGTCGGTTTGCGAAACATAAGCGGTACGAAGGAAAAGATCATTGGGAATACCGAAAAAAGCTTCTCCCGGAATTTTATTTTTTAATATAACATTATTGTTTGAAAGATCGATAATTTTAAAATTATCGCGTGAAAAAGAAGTGGTTTCGCGTTCAATACGGTAATATCGGATATTGTTATCATCGAATAATTCTTCGGTTATTAAATATCCGCTTATTTTATTTCCGTCCCATGGAAAACGGATTCCGAGTTCCTGTTTCGGCAAACCGTAAAAAACATAAGCAATGAATGAAGCCAAAGTAGTTTTACCGGTTTCGTTCTGCCCTTGCAATATATTAATTCCTCTTTCGAAATCGAGTTCGAAATCTTTCTTCCCGGCAAAATAATCAATGTGAATTTTTCGTATATTCATTTATTTTTATGACTTATAATATATTATTGTTTTATTTATTTTCAAAAGATTTATTTGCGTCCGGTTTCATTGTATATCCGGTTTCAAAATCTACGACATTAAGCATTGATTGACCGTCATGATAACGCCGTACGTTTTCAATACAAATATCGATTATTTTTTCATAAGTATCACGGAGGTGGAAAAAACCCGATATATGGGGAGTAATTAAAGCGTTTTCACAATTCCACAAAGGATGTTCGGGAGGAAGAGGTTCAGGGTCTGTCACATCAAGCGATGCTCCGTAAAGATGGCCGGACCGGAGAGCGTCACAGAGAGCTTCTGTATCGACAGCATTTCCTCTTCCGACATTTAACAATACCGCTCCTCTTTTCATCGCAAATAAACGTTCGCGGTTCATAATGTTTTTAGTTTCTTTTGTACCGGGCAGAGCTAATGCAATAATATCCGCACGCGGAATAAGCGTGTCAAGCGCTCCGACAGAATATTGTTCGTCAAGGCAAAGAGATTTCGGCGTTTGAGTGCGTTTGACTCCGATTGTATAAGCTCCTAGCGCATTCATCTTAGAAGCGAAACGAATTCCGATATCACCCGCTCCTATAATTAAAACGACAGATCCTTCGATTCGTTTAACAGTCCCGCGGTCAAGCCACAAATTTTTAGCCATATTATCACGGTATAGGTGCAGCTTTTTATAAAGCATTGTCACGCAAGCAATCATATGCTCGGATATCGCAAGACCGAAAGCTCCGGTCGAATTTGTCAATATAGTATTTTCAGGTAAAACATTTGGGATTGAATAAGGTTCGGTACCCGCCGAAGGCAGGTGAACCCATTCCAGATTTTTAAGAACGGAGAGCTCTTTGTGAGGCGAATTGCCGATAATGATATTTGCCCATTCAAGGTCACCCGGTTCAATTCCGAATTTAAAATTGTAATTTGGAGCGGCTTCAAATAATCTCTGTTGATATTCGTCTTCAAACGGTATTGTAACAAGAACATTTTTCATAAAAAACCCCGTTCTATTTTTTTAAACTAAACAGCGTATTATCATATGTGTGTTTTCACAAAGGATATTTTCTATTTTTTCGTATAAATTTTTTCTGTCGCCGACAGTAAGTCTGCATGTTTTTATATTATAAGCTTTTCCTATCATCTCAAAATCAGGATTACAACTAAGAGAAGAATCGGTAAGTCTTCCGCCGTAATTAATAGTTTGCATATTTTTTATCATACGCAACGAACTGTTATCAAATATAAATATTTTAACAGGTAAAACGGCATATTTTGCCATGGTCGAGAGCTCGTGCATTGTCATTTGAAATCCCCCGTCTCCGCAAAGCATTACAATTTGCGAAACACCGGTACGGTTTGTAAGCGAGGCTCCTATTGCTGCCGGTAATCCGAACCCCATTGATCCAAGTCCTCCGCTTGTGATAAATCCTCTTTGAAAATGATTGTCAAGCTCCCTTGCGGCTGATAATTGAAAATCTCCGACATCGGTTATATACAATGCGTTTCGGTATTTATTTTGTACTTCGTTTAGAATACGTACTATTTCCCAGTTTGACAAACGATCTTCATGCAATTTAATTTCATGACGGCGGCGGTATTTCAGAAGATGTTCATTCCAGGATTCAATAGCAGCAGTGTCATAAATCGTATCGAGCCCGCAGAGAGCTTCGAAAAATTCATCGGCGCCGCAAACAACGGCTATATGCGCCGTTAAATTTTTATTTATTTCGGCAGGATCGATATCGCAGTGGATTATGGTCCGGCTTCTCTCAAATGTTTTAAAATCAGGTATAGTTCGGTCTGAAAATCTGCATCCGGCGGCAATCAGCAAATCACATTGGGAAAGCGCGGCTTTAGCGGCAGGGGTACCATGTATTCCCGCCATACCGTAATCTCTGACATCTTCATAATTTATGACTATTCCGCGTCCCATCAAAGTGGAGACTAACGGAATAGCGGATTTTTTTGCGAATTGCGCCAATTGTTCCGCGGCATTGGCTGAAACAACCCCGCCGCCCGCTAAAATGCACGGACGGAAGCTTTCTTCTATAGCTTTTTTTATAGAATCTAACTTGCTTATCAAATTATATTCGTTCAGCCTTTTTCGCGGCAATAACGTTTCGGTGTTATCGAAATTAATATTGTTTCCGACGTCTTCGGATAAAACGTTTTTTGTTATATCGAGGAGAACCGGTCCGTATCTGTCCGATGTTGCGATACTCCAAGCTTCGCAGAGCGCCGCAGGTAATTGAGAGGGGTATCTTATTAAATAATTATGTTTTGTTATAGGCAGTGTCATACCCATAACATCTGCTTCCTGAAAAGCGTCGCGTCCTATTGAAGCGGAATCTACCTGACCGGTTATTATTATCATGGGTACGCTGTCAAGGTATGCGTCGGCAATTCCGTTTGCCAAATTTATTGCCCCGGGTCCCGATGTAGAAATACATACTCCGACTTTTCCGGAAGCTTTAGCATAACCCGAAGCCGCAAAGGACGCACCGAGCTCATGTCTTACTAAAACATGATTAATTTTATTATCATACAGTGCGTCATAAAGAGGAAGAATTGCCGCTCCCGGGTATCCGAAAAGCGTTTCAACCCCATTTTTCAAAAAAAATTTTACTATAAATTCTGCGCCTGTCATTTAAGCATTTTAAAATACGGCTTTAGAACGCCATATAGACCGGTATAAATATCATAATTCTTTTTATAAATACCCGAATTTTCCGGGTTGTATACAGTTGTTTCACGGGAAGATATCAATTCGGAGCAAGCCGAAGGAACATTGCGGTAAAAACCCGCTCCCACTCCGGCAAGAATAGCGGCACCGAACGCGCCTCCCTGATCCGAAGAAGATACCGAAATATTTAAACCGAATACATCTGCCATCATCTGACGCCAAAGTTTACTGTTTCCCCCTCCTCCTGAAGCGAATACTTTTTCAGGATTGCATCCGAGTCCGCGAAGTATTTTAAAACAATCCGCAAGCGAATAAATTACACCTTCCATAACAGCCCGCAGCATATCTTTTTTTGTGTGTATCGAGGACAAACCGAAAAATACTCCGCGTGCGTCGGGGTCAAGATGAGGAGTACGTTCACCCATGAGATAGGGAAGATAAACAAGGCCGTTCGCTCCCGCCGGAACAGTAGCGCAGATTTTATCCATTATATAGTTTATGTTTTCACCGAGCAAATCTGCTGTTTCGATTTCTGATGTAAAAAAATTATCCCGCAGCCATTTAAATGAAAGTCCCGCACCTTGAGTTACGCCCATAATGTGCCAAGCTCCGGGGACTGCGTGACAAAAAGTATGAACGCGTCCGTAAGGATCTATTGAAACTTTATCTGTATGGGCGAATACAACGCCGGATGTACCGATTGTGGCGGAAACAACTCCTTCGCGTACGATTCCGTTACCGACCGCACCGGCTGCCTGATCTCCCGCGCCTCCGACAACAACAGTTCCGGCGGCAAGTCCGGTTAATTCTGCTGCGTTTTGTGAAACAACACCCGTAACTTCGCAGGATTCGTACATTTTACCAAGCTGCGATATATCTACTTCAAGTTTTTCCAGCATAAGATGAGACCAAGCTCTCTTCGGAACATCAAGCAGCTGCATTCCCGAAGCGTCCGAAACCTCTGTGGCAAATTCCCCGGTCAGCATATATCGGATATAATCTTTGGGAAGCATAATTTTTGCGCATTTATCGAAATTTTCTCTCTCGTGATTTTTAACCCACATTATTTTTGAAGCTGTAAATCCTGTTAAAGCAGGATTAGCGGTAATTTCAATTAACTTTTCGCTTCCGACAATCGAAGTAATTTCTTCACATTCCGCAGCAGTTCTTTGATCACACCAAATTATTGACGGACGGATAACCGCGTCATTTTTATCGAGCATTACAAGACCGTGCATTTGACCCGAAAGTCCTATTCCCTTAACAGAAGTATTTTTAATTCCGGATTGCAGGAGTACTTTTTTTATGGTAACACAAACAGCTTCCCACCAATCGCGGGGATTTTGTTCTGCCCATCCGTTTTTAGGTTGATATAACGGATATTCGCAAAACGCATCGGTTACGGTTTTACCCATTTCATCAAACAAAACCGTTTTAGTACTAGATGTACCAATATCGCATCCGATTAAATACGGCATAATATTTCTCCTGAATATAATAATTATTTTTAAAGTATAAATATTTTAATAGCTTTGATAAATGTTTCGCCGGCATCTTCTGTTACTTCACCCAAAGCGAAAAAATTTCCGTTATTATCATATAAACGAATCATAGTTCCGATTTCATGATTGCAAGCAAGTCTTTTCTGCGATATCGGAATACCGTTTCTTATAAGACGGTAATAATTTTGGTCAAGTATTAATTTTGCTTTACTATAAAAAAGAGATTCTACGGGAGAAAGCAAAGCATATCTTTCTTCAAATTCTAAAACGGATATTTCATCGATCGTTTTACATTGGGATAAATCAATAGCTCCGCATGAAACACGCAAAAGCGAAGACATAACAGCCCCGCAGCCGAGTAAAAAGCCTATATCTTCGCAAAGTGTTCTAATATAAGTCCCGGAGGAGCATAAAACATCGAGCGAATATTCTCCGGAATTTTCGTTTATCGGTTCGATTGAAAGCGAATGTATGTATATTTTCCTTGCTTCTCTTTCAATATAAATTCCCGCTCTTGCGAGATCGACCAATTTTTTTCCGTCTCTTTTCAATGCGCTGTACATCGGAGGAATTTGCATTATTTCTCCGGCAAAACTATGCGCCGCTTCAGAAACTTTTTCATATGAAGGAAGAGAGCAGCAGGGATCTTCAATTCTTGCTCCGCCGGTTACATTGCCCGTTATATCTGCGGTATCAGTAGTTATACCGAGTTTAATTGAAGCTCTGTATCTTTTATCAGTCCCGGTTACATATTCAGAAGCTTTAACCGCCCGTCCGACAAGCACTATCATAACACCTTCCGCGATAGGATCAAGCGTGCCTGTATGTCCTACTTGTTTCGTTTTATATAATTTGCGTATTTTATTTACAACATCATGGGATGTTATTCCGGAGGGTTTGGATATTCCGATAATTCCGAATTCTTCTTGTTTTGTTTTTTTATCTTCCATTACTGTATCGATTTCTGCCGTTTTCAAAAAATATTTTTTTTATTCTTTATTTTAAGTATTTTGTTTATTTAAATTATAAACATTTAATCTGTTTCTTATTAAAAATCATATATCAAGATTTTATTATAATTTGGTTTGTTGTTATATTGTTAATCAAAAAAATCCCAATTTAATTTATCAAAGACAGCGCGTAAAACGTTCTCCATAGCTGTTTCTCCGTCATCCGATTCGATAACCGCTCCGGCGGCCGCAGGATGACCTCCGCCTCCGAACATGGCGCATAATTCATTTGCGGCTATTCCCGGAGCGCTTCTAATAGAAATTTTAAATATATTGGGTTCGTGTTCGGATTGCTTTAAAACAATCCCGATTTTAACACCCTCAATACGGCGGGGAATGGAAGTGATATCCGAAATATCTTCGCTTGAAAGACCGTTTTCTTCTTTCATTTTATTTGTGAAGCAGATTGTTGCCAAATCTCCTCCGTGATAAAATTTCAAAGCCGAATAAGTTACATTGGCGGCTTTTATTTCACCTCTGGTCATGCTTTCAAATAAGAGCGTATTTACCGTATATATATCTGCTCCGCAGTCGATTAGTTTTGCGGCTGTCATGTGAGTTTGGGAGGTTGTGTTATTATACTTAAAACACCCTGTATCGGAAGCGCAGGCGGCGTAAATTTTTGTTGCGCTTATATTATCGATAGTTCCCAACAAAGAAATTATTTCAAAAATAATTTCCCCGCAGGAAGCTTTTTTTTCATTCACATAATTATAATCGGCGTAATTATCTTCTGCGGGACGGTCACACATTGTATGGTGGTCAATCTTTAGATCAATTCTGTTTTTGTATAATGTTCCGTTTTCACCTAGTAAATTTAATGTAGCGGTATCTACAGCTAATATAAAAGAAGGAATAAATTCATCCGGTATTATCGTTTCGTCAGTCAAAAACAAAAGCCTTCCCGGTATATCGTCAGCGCATGATACATAAACTGTTTTGGATAAATTTTCAAGAGCCTTTTTTAATCCGTACGCGCTGCCTATTGTGTCTCCGTCCGGTCTGATATGAGTTAGAATTAAAATATTATCCGTGTTTGCAAGCAATTTAAAAATTCCGGGAATATCGATATTATTTTCTGTTTTCTTCGTTTTCATTACCGGCTTCTTTTAACTCCGATTCTATTTTTTTAAATAATTCTGTCATTGCCGCGCCTCGTGACATACTTTCGTCAGCTAAAAAATGAAGCTCAGGTGTTATACGTAAATTCAGTCTATGCGCGAGCTGTGATCTGATAAATCCTGTCGCGCTTGTAAGTCCTTTTTTTATTTCTGCGGGATTTCCGCCGATGGAAGAAAAATATATTTTTGCGGAACTTAAATCCGCTGTGACGTCGGCTCCGGTTATACTGACAAATTCTCCTGAAACGCGCGGATCTTTTACATCGCGGATTATTTCAGCCATTTCGCGTGTTATTTGATCGTTAATGCGGCCTTTTCTGTATGAGGGCATTTTTACCTCCGTCTACATACATTATTCGTAGATTTTAATTTATATTTTTACAATTGTATCATTATACCATATATAATAAAATTAATAAAGAATAATAATTCAAAAAAGCAGAAAAATTAAAAAATATATAATATAATGATTTAAAATATAAAAATATCAATTATAAATATAATGTTCAATTCAACAGAATTTATAATATTTCAGTGGGAAACAATTTATGGATGAAATAAAAATAACAAATAGAAAAACCATAAAAGTAATACATTGCGCGGATGTTCATCTGGACAGTCCGTTTTCTGATTCTGATCCGGAAAAAGCTGCTGTTTTGCGAAGCGAGCTTAGGGGAGCCTTTTCTTCTCTTATTACATATGCGCGATTTAATGATGTCGATATTGTGCTGATGGCGGGAGATATATTCGATTGTGATTTTGCTACCCGTGAAACCGTGGCTTTAATGATGCGTCTTTTTGAAGAAAATAAAAAATGCCGTTTTGTAATATCTCCGGGTAACCATGATCCATATACAAGAGAAAGCATTTGGTCGAGAGTGCATTTTCCGGACAATGTATATATTTTTGATAAAGAAGAACTTGCTTATTTTTCTTTTGAAGATATTAACACCGAAGTATACGGCTACGCTTTTTGCGGTGTGCACATGGAGAAAAACCCTTTTTCGGGGCAAAAACCTCAAAACAAAGATAAAATAAACATTCTTTGCGCCCATGGAGATATGTTTGATATGCTTTCGCGCAAATGTCCGATAAGAGAAAGTGATATAACCGAAAGCGGTTTTGATTATGTTGCTCTGGGTCATATTCATAGCAGCAAAAACGCCGAACATAAAAACGGCGTATGGTTTGCTTACAGCGGGTGTCTTTCCGGCAGAGATTTCGGCGAATGCGGTCATAAGGGTGCGCTAATTTTGGAAATTTCTAAATCCGATAATAAAACAGAAGCGGATATTAATATAAAAAAACATTCATTTTCAAAGCGCAGATATGAAAAATCAACAATAAATATTGAAGGAATTTTGACAGAAGAAGAGCTATATAATAAAATTACGGGCGAAATCAGCAAAAATTACGGAAAAGATACTTCGCTGCGTATTATTCTAACCGGAAATGTTCCTCCGGAACTAAAAATATTTAATTCAGGTATTGCAGAACACTGCGGTTCAAATCTTTTTTCATTGGAAATAAAAAATAATACCGTTCCTTTTTATAAAACGGAAAGGCTGCTTGAAGACAACACAATAAGAGGAGAATTTTTCAGAACACTTCTTCCTGATTTAACAGAAGGAAACGAAGAAGAACGCGAAATTGCGGCAATGGCACTTCGGTTTGGGCTTTCGGTTATTGATGGTTCTGATATTACGATATGAATAAATACAAATACGATACAATTTTATTTGATGCGGACGGAACATTGTTTGATTTTGACCGCGCAGAACGCCATTCTTTTAATTTATTAATGGATAAGCACGGTTTTAATCACGATGATTTCATGTATTGCGAATATCATCATATAAACGAACAACTTTGGAAAGCGTTCGAAAGAGGGGAAATTGAAAAAGAAAATCTTTTATGTGAAAGATATCGTATATACTTGGAAAGATACGGTTTTAAAGCTGATCCGGCTCTTTTAAATATGGAATATCTTAATTTTCTCAGCGGATGTCATTTCATGATAGAAGGCGCTTATGATATATGCAAAAC
>JAVBPA010000034.1:0-6014 GCA_031549925.1 Eubacteriales bacterium | reverse complement strand
TCATAAAACGCAGGTAACTAAGCAGCCTGTTGTAAAGCATAATTGACATTGGTGAATTTGCTGACATGGCGATAACCTCCTAAATAATAACGATACACTGTATATCGATAATGTATGTATCGATATACAGTGTAACAAATACAAAGACATTTGTCAAGCGTTTTTTAAAAATTTGGTTTGATGAATTTTTTGACAAAAGTTATCATCAGCCAAAACAGCTGAAGAAGTGTGTTTTAAAAATTTATTAAATTTACCAATTATTTCGAATTTATTAAAACAATTATATGTATAATAGTATCAATTAAAAAAGGTTTGTTAAATATTATTAGTAAAATAAAACTGTTCGCGATAGTAAAATAATTTATAGTAGCGGAGGTTGATACATATGGAAAAAAATACGAAAAACATTTTTATTTGTGGATTTATTGCTTTACTTTCGTTGATAGCTTTTTTCGCAATTATAATTATTACCGTAAATATTGAAAATTGGAATGACAACATATCTACGACATTAAAAATATTAAGTCAAGTTTCGTGGGGTTGCTTTTTTATTTCAATATTCGGTATAGCGGTTTTCAGACAAAAGAATAAAGATCACAAAACCGAGGATAAAATTAAAGAATTAGAGCAAGAGATTGAACGTTTGAAAAATAAATAATTACCGTTTATTAATTAATAAAAGTTTTTCCAAAACCGAGAACAGAATTATTTTGGGAATGTGTTAAAAAAGATTTGCAATGAGGGTTTTACGAATTTATATCAATGGAGATTAATGATAATGGCTGAAATAATTAAAGTCTATAAACAATCAATTCCGGCAATGCGGTTTATCGGAAAAAATTATGGAGACAGCAAAAATACTGACTGGGGAGCAAATTGGGGAGACGCATTTGATTTTGATCTTTTCGGTAAAATAGAAAAAGCCTCCGGCGGTGAAAATGAAAGTCATTTGCTTTACGAAGACAATGATGCTTATCTCGGTTTATATTATCGTAATAGAGAAACCGGTACTTATGATGCTTGGGTAGGAATGTTTGCACCTATTGGAACACAAGCGGACAGTGGACTTGACTATATAGATTTTCCGCAACAAAACCTTGGTGTATGCTGGATTTATG
Organism: Eubacteriales bacterium; assembly: GCA_031549925.1. GTDB lineage: Bacteria > Bacillota > Clostridia > Oscillospirales > CAG-272 > JAVBPA01. Next base: position 4,896 of record JAVBPA010000034.1, on the reverse strand, counting down.
GAAAAGAAAACGAAGTACACAGTTTAATCCCGCAATGCCCTATAATGCTTGAATCTGCCGGAATGACAATAAAATACGATGAATACGGTTATATTGGCCATTTTGAACGTGATCAATGCCCGCGTTTTACTAATCCTGACGAAAATGGAAATGTAATAATTGATTATTGTTATTTCGTAGTATAATCATATTATACAAGTTGTTACGGAGTTTTGCTTTTATTTTACAGCTTCATATTATAATTCAAGGAGCGGATTTTATTTGAAACCCGCACTTTGAACTATAAATCTTTTTTTATAATTTTACCCTTGATGTATAAAACGTTCAATTGAAGGTACACAGTTAAAGATATCATCCCATGCAAACACATTCAACGCCAAATCAGTTCCGATGAGATTTGGATAGTTGTTTAAGTCAAAACGGAAATAACCCAGTTCCAAATTGCCGCCGGTTTGGTATTCAAATACAGCACCTCCCAAAGCCAGCTCAATCCGCACGATTTCCCTTTGTATATGCTTTTGATCCCATGTAATCCGGTAGTCGATTTCGTAGATATTTTCCTCTATCTTTCGCGGCTTGGAAACATCGACTTTGTATCCGGGGAAAACGCATTTTAAAGAATACGCACCTCCCCAGCCATTCTCCAGCGGATATCTTCGCTGAGTATGATTGTTGTAAAGCTTCCAGAGGAACTGACGGTGCAGCGAAAAATAATCAGTGCCTATAATTTGAATAAAAGCCGGATTGCTTTGCCCCAAACCGTTTTCGTCAGCTTTTTGCAAAATTGGGATTGAAGATTGTTCATAACCGGCAAGCGCTGTTTCAGCCACATCCAATGCGACTGGGTCGAGAGAAGCCATCATGGCGTATGTGGGAATATAATCGGTTTTTTGATCCATAGTCGGTATATAAGAAATACCTCCGACAGGTAAGGTCGGACCCTTTCGGTTGGCGGTCAGGCAGTCCATAATGCAAAAGTCATAGCTTCGTACTTTGTGCATAGCACAAAGATAACTAGTGAGCCTTTCGGTGTTGTGGTTGCCGTTTTCTTCGTAATACATACCGCTGTGTCCATGCCTCCCCGGATCACCCGGCATACCGTAACGGCTGCGGATTCCGTAATGCAGCTTGACAGCTCCGGTTATACCTTCGATACCATGGCTTTTTAGGATCGGAAGCCCGATAAAAACATCGGTATACAATTCTGCACTATCGGTTTTTTGAGCTTGTTCTTTTGTTCGCAGAAATTTAGGGAAAGATACTTTTTCAATACTTCCGTCCTCCATAGGGATTTCAAAAAGCTGCCGGTTATCGGCATCGATGGCGTCCAGATTGATAAGCTCGGCTTGCGAAGATCCGTCGAGTATACCGTCGGCATCAAAATCGTAGCAAAAATCTTGTTCATCTACGGCGTTGTCTCCGGTACGCTCCAGCTTTGCCCAATAAAAACTGGTTTTAGCTAGCTTAAGAGACGGATTCGGATCGGGATACATTACTGCATCGGCGACTCCAAGACTGGCTCCGTTATCAAAACCGATAATTTCACGAACCAATTCCGCCACATACCGGACGATACGCGGGTCGGTGATTATACCGCGTCCCTTTTCGCCCCGTTCACCCATATAGGGACCGACAAGATTTACTTTTAGCACTACCCGGTCGCCGGGTTTGATGATTTCCCGTAATCCTCCCGGACCTAAGGTCTGATAAATAACTTCATCTATCATATCCCGGATTTCATGATCGGTCGGTTCGTCGGTTTGACGGGAAAAACTCACTATAGATAATTTTTGTTCCACTGTTTTATCCCCTTTCAAAGAATGGGAAAAATTCGGATTCTGTCCACTACATTTTATGTCAAAACAAAGCGGAATGTTCCTAATTTATAGTTGTATCAATTTCTCTGATATGGTAATTAATATCTTAAAAAAACAAAAAAGAACTGTTCCCGAAATAGGAGCGGTTCTTTTTTTTAAAACATGCGGATTGATTACGGTACGCGTTTTTCTTTCTTGCTGGTATTGAATCTTATTTAAAATATGTATTTATGTATTATATATTCAATATGCTGTTAGTTTCTTTGATTTTATTTTTCTTTTATTATGAATGAATCCATAAACTTTTCAAAATCTCCCGCTGATTCATCATATGCGTTTTCAAGACCGCCGAAATTTATAGAGAAAACATAAAATCCCTTAGAAACAAACAAAACTGTATACTTTGTAACCATACTGCCGAATTCTATATTATAATCCAAACGTTTATATTCATATTCGCCGTATTTTTGGTCTGTAAGTTCTCCCATTATCAGCTTGCCGTTTTCTTCGTCGGCATATTGTTCAAAAAAAGCCCTTTTATAATTTTCTATCAAGTCATTCATGGTTTCGTTTTTATCGAGCTGAAGAACCTGCTTTGTTATATTAACGTTTGCGTAAGTTTTGCTGTTCGTATAATGACCAAAAAAATAATCGGTATTTTCCATACCTTCGGTTTTTACCCAATCACTCGAAGGAGGCGTATATTCGGCTGTATATTCGCTTGAAGAACCGTTGTTTGCTCCGTTATCGCCCTGACACCCGGTGAATATTGAAAAAGCAAGAATTGCTACCGTTAATAAGCATAAGACTTTTTTCATAATGATTTTCACCTTTTCTTTTATTATTTAATTATTTAATCAACCTGATTATTTCTGTAATCAAGTTTTATACGTTCCGGGGTTTTTTACGAGAAGCTATATAATACATTTTTAAACATACTATATATTTTTTGAAATAATATAAATAATCCTCCTATTACAACTCATCTTATCACAAATTATTTTATGAGTCAAGTACGCGTTTAAAGTATTATGGAATAAATATAACACACGAAAAAATTTTTTTATTATAATTTCATTTTTCATTTTAAAAAATAAAAAAATTATTGACAAACGATAATTTTAGTGTATAATAGTACTACGAATTATCGTAAAACAATAACTTGGGAGATGATATATTGAAACGAAAGACACTCTTTACAATTCTTTTTCTGGAAGCAATTGTTTGTGTTGCAATTTGTATAACACGTAAATCTTTTGAAAACTACTTTTTAATAATGGCTTTCCCGTTTGAACAAATTGGAATCGGGCTTAGGATGCTTTCATTTTCCGGTGATATCGGAAATATCGCTGCTGTAATATTATATTTATGTTTGTGCCTGCTGCCCGTTTTTTATTTTATTTTCCGTACAATGAAGCATAAAACGCATATTGAAGATGCACTTTTGATTCTTTTATCTATTTTATTGTTTGCTGTTATATATATGATGATAAATCCTTCGGATATCGCAAAACATTTCGGTACAAAAGAATTTATCAGCATGAACAAATCCTTGCTAGGACTTGTGGTATATTCGGTTATTATAGGTTATTTCATTTTTCGTGCGCTGCGGATGATTATGTACAGCACCACAAAATCAATGCTTAATTCATTAAACATTTTACTTTCTGTAATTTGTATTGGCCTCACATTTTATATTTTTTGTTCGGGATTTTGGTATTTCCTGTTGGCATTAGATTATTTATCAACCGGATACGCCGTAATTGAACAGGGATTATCGATAAGTTACATCTTTTTGGTTTTACAATATATAATTAACATACTTCCTTATGTTTTAAATATAGTTATTATTATTCCCGGTTTTGAGCTTATCGAAGAATTAAAAGATAATCCGTACGGTGAAAAAGTCGGTATTTCCGCTAAAAAGATAAGTAATTTATGTAAAATTTCAATTATTGTAATCATTTTAACTCAGATTATTTTAAATTTATTCCAATTAATTTTAGGCTTGAATCTGCGTTTCAGTAACTATACATTATCAATTCCTCTTCCGTCAGTAGTTTTTGTTCTTGTTGCCATGATTCTTTCCCGGTATTTTGAAGAGACAAAAAAAATCAAAGACGATAGCGATATGATTATATAAGAATTGGTATCGGTTATGTCAATAAAAATTTATTTGGATGAAATACTAAAAAACCGGGGAATGACTTCAAAAGAACTTTGTGCGTTAATAGGAATTACTGAAGCTAATTTATCAATACTTCGCAGCGGTAAAGCCAAAGGAATCCGTTTTGCAACAATAAATCGTATTTGTTTTTATCTTGGCTGCGATATAGGTGATATATTAAAATTTGATGGAAATTTGGATGTTGAAGATGATGAATAAAAAGATATTAATTTTAATTTTGATTATTGTTTTAAATATGCTTCTTTCCGGATGCCGGTTAGCCCGACCCGATGATATGCAAACGGAAGAAAATAAACTGGTTGGGATATTTGTTACAACAAAACCTTTGGATTTATTCGATATAGAAAAATATTATAATGATAATATCAATTCTATAAACAGCGGAAGCGTTAATAACATCATTGAAACTCCAAATGACAGCAGTTATTACGGGAAATTATATTCCGAGGTCAAAAAGCAAATACTGACAGACGAGGAAACCGGTAAAAAAACCGAGTATTGGGAATATGTTTTTACATCTGTTGAGGGGATTCCGTTCTTTTATGCCGAAATAACACCTCCCGACGGAAATAGTTACATAACCAACAGTTCCGGAAGTATTGTCAGCGAAGCACATATTTCTATCGGAGATAAAACAAACCTTAACGGAACAATCTATGTTGTTCCGGGCAAATTCGAGGCTGTATATATTAATCCGGTATATCAGGAAAGAAACGGGCGTGTTTACGTGACAACCGGCGAAGGATATTATTTTTCAGATTACGGAACAGAAGGATTGGCTGTAACTTCAAAACTGGAAGAAACAAAAACCATTACCGAAAACGGAAAAGAAAAAAAGGAAAGTTTTGAAGTCGAAATAAAAATAGAATTCAAATATCCGCCTAAAAAAAT
>JAVBPA010000081.1:0-10358 GCA_031549925.1 Eubacteriales bacterium | reverse complement strand
CCGCTTGAAAATCGGTTAAAAAGATACCCGTATTTTTGGAAGTAAAATTTCAATCCGTTTCAGACAAAAAAACCGCCGGAGCAAAATAAAGCCGGCGGTGTTTGGTTTTCTTTTTTGAAAATAAACTATAGTTCCCAAATTTATGTTTTATCATAACCCAAATAACGTTTTTTGCGGAGCTTTTTTTCGCAAAAAAGCGACCGTACCTCCGTATATTGATTATTGATGATTACTTCTTCCGGTCATCTTCAAACGGAGGACTTCGGGCTTTCGCCTGAAGTAAAAGTTAACAGGGATATCTGATTCGAAGCATAAATATCACCTCAGTTTAATCGGAGCTTTAAGTTTGTATCTTATTTTAATTTAGAAACACATTCCAAACCGTATTCAAGATAAAGCCGTAAATTTGAAAGGTAATGCTCCGTTGGATTTATATATTCCATAAAACCGGCGGACTGGCATAAAATAAACCGTCCTCCCAAACTTCCCGCTTCGGCGCAGGTTTTGATATTTTCTCTCAGCTCCTCCGGATCTCCCAGCAATATATCCTGAATTTCGATATTTCCTTCAAGCCCTATGCGGTTTTTATATTTTTTTGTAATTTCGTATAAATCAACATCGCCGTTTTTCGGAGGTTCGAGCGGATTTATTATATCTATTCCCATATCAATAAAGCTGTCGAGCAGGCGGGCGACCTTTCCATGGCAGTGCATCCAGACATAGCTTCCGGCATTATGTATCAAATCGCAGATTTTTTTATCATATTTGAAGATAAAATCGTTATACCCCGCCATGTTGAGCAGAGGAGGAGTTAAAAGTTCCGGACCCACATACGCAACCGGAGCTTTTATTCCCGCTTCAAAGAATTGTTTCAAATGTTCGCAAATGCGGTCTGTATAATTCGAAATAATTTCATCAACCATATCATGGCAATCGATCGTAAAAAGCGCGAAGTTTTCCGACCCCGTCATACGCTGGAGGGCATACCCCGCGTGATCGATTCCGATTGTTACGATTCCCCGGTCGCCCATAGCGGCAAGCGCGCCTTCATAATCGCAGGAAAACGGATACGGAGTATAAGGCATAGAAAGAAGTTTTTTTAAATCATCCTGTTCTTTTACCGCATATTCCATAATATATCCGGGTTCGCCGATAGTTGACGCGCGGTAAACTGTCCTTAAATCTCCTAATTGAGTATGATAAACCGTAATGTGGTCATTCCATAACGGACTCGATGTAGGAACTACTTCTCCTGTAACCGGAATTTTATCACTGCATCCATAGTAAATATTAAAAGGAGAACCGACTCCCGAAAACAAATCGGTGGTTTCAGAAGCCGTCATTATAATATCGCGGTAATCTTTAGGAAGATCGCTGCCGTCTCCGTTGTATTTCCATGAGCCCCAAAGCTTAAAAGCCGGTCGGTCATAAGGCTGGTTTTTAAATATCCGCCACAGGCGTTCTTTTGAAGTGAGATTCATTTTATAATTACTCCGTTTTTTTATTATACTTCCCGCGAAATCAATATTTTTTAGGGTTTTTAAACCCGATACACCGTGACATTAAATTTATATATTTCTATACTCTTTCAGCTACTTCTTTTACAATGTTTTCCATTTTATCGAATTTATTCAGCATATCGCAGGCAAGCTTTATCTGGCAGCGCGCGCGGTCAATATTATGATTCGGATAAAGTATCTTAAAATATTTATCTCCGTCAAGATAATCCTTTAAAAAGCGGGAGGCAAGCTCTATCGTTATCGTAACCGCTCCGAGAGCCATTGTATCAATTTCATTTTTTGTCAAAGCATTCGATGTCTGCGATATAAATCCCTCTGTAAAAGCATAGTATAAATCCAAATCCATCTGAACCTTGTCAAGATCAGTTTCATCCTCAGCCGTTGTGCAAGCGGCGGATCTGACAGCGTCTCCGAAATCGTGCATTGCGAGACCCGGCATAACCGTATCAAGATCGACTACGACAAGAGGTTCACCCGTTTCGATATCAAACAAAACATTGTTAACCTTCGTGTCATTATGCGTAACTCTGACTGGTATTTCATTTGCCGTTTTCATGCGTTCGAGCTTTGACGCTATATCGGTTACTTTTTTAAACCACTCCACTTCCCGGATAACTTCATCCAAGCGGCCGGCTTCGTTTTTTTGCACCGATTCAAAAAAGTTTTTCAAACGCCAGGGTGTATTGTGAAAATTTTCAATGGTAATATTCAGCACTGAAGCGTCAAAATCGGATAACAGCATCTGAAAAGAACCGAAAGCACTTCCCGCGGAACGCAGTATTTTCAAATCATTGCTTGAATTATAAGCCACCGAATTGCAAATACGGCGGGAAACACGCCAATAATCGTCGAAATCATCAAGAAAATAATTTTTTCCCTCATCCGTTGTATAATACTTAACAGCGTATCTGGTTGTATCCTTACCGGCATTTTTAACTTTATCATGAATATGCTTTGTGATTTTGGTAATATTATCCATGATATTAAGCGGCTCTGAGAAAACATATTTATTAACTTTTTGAATTATATATTCTTTTTTTATACCGTTTTCTTCACAACATACCTTGTATGTATTGTTAATATTCCCCATATGAATTATTTCAAGGCTTTTAAATTCGCCTTGGATACCGAATTTATTGCAAATATTTAAAATAGATTGTTCCAGCACAACGGTATCGGTATTTGTTTTTGTTGACATAATATTACTGACCCTTCCTGTAGATGGTATTTGTTGTTTGTATTTTATCCGAAATATTTTATTTAATATTTTTATCTATAAATATTTTATTTCTCAAAAAATAAATATTTTTGTTTTTTCTTATTTTTTGTATAAATATCAAGTTTTTTTATTATAAAATATAATTATATATTCATAATCTTTATATTCGTGTATTTTAAGCCATTATAATCGCATTATATGCTTTTGTCAATAACATTTTGTCAAAAATTTACATATTATAATTATTTATATAAAATCATATTTTAAATAAAGAGAATATCCGAGATATCCTTCGCTTTTGCGCCGGTTATATAATTATTAACCGTAAGCAGAGGTTCCTTCAACCCGTCCGGTGTAAATTTGCATCCGATAAAAGATTTTTCATATTCCGTTATAACTCCGATTCCGAAAAAATCACCGCATATTTTTATATCTTTTATAAAACCGCCCTCAAGCGTATATCCAATTTCTATACCGCCCCAATCAAAGCGTCCGTCAGCCGTTCCCTCAAATTTTTTCGACTGTCCCCAATTCCATTCCCATGTTGAATATTTAGTATCGGCTAGCGCTTGAATTTCATTTTTTTGGCTGTTTGAAAAAAGTGACAGCTCCCCGCCGATATAATTATATATATAATCGATAAATTCATTGACAGAAAGCTGATAATTGATATAATCATTTATATTAGCCACTCTTGAGGCTACACTTTTTATACCCTTTGATTCAAGCTTTTTCCTGTTTACCGAAAGGACACTGCCGACGACGGTCAAATCACTGCAAAAAAGCAATGTACCGTGATGAATAATCTTTTTGTTGCGGACGCACTGCGCGTTCCCCGAAACTTTTTTGCCGTCGATTATAATGTCATTGCGTCCGGAAAGCTCAGCTTTTGCACCGAGCGAATTAAGAGTCTCAATTATCGGACGGCAAAAACGCGCGAAATCAAGAACACCGCCGCCGGACTCATCGGTGATAAATGTAAAATTTACATTTCCCAAATCGTGGTAAACCGCGCCGCCTCCGGTCAAACGGCGTACAACCTTTATATTATTATCAGCGGCAAAAGCCGCGTTAACCTCAGAATAAGTGTTTTGATTGCGTCCGATAATTACAGCCGGACTGTTCTGCCAAAGCATAAATATATTGCTTTCATCTCCGTCAAGCAGATATTCCTCCGCCGCGAGATTAAAATATGGTTCAGTTGAATAATTTCTTATATATTTCATTTAATTTTCTTTTTAATTCTTTATATAACATATGAAAAACAAATACAAATTGATACTTCTTTTATTTATTATTTTTATATTTTCCGGATTGATTCTATCGGGATTTTTTATGCGTCCCAAAAATATAATAATGCTTCACTCAGTTTCCGATATACCTATAAACGAAAATTATACTGATTTAAGCATAACAGTTTCGGAATTTGAAAATCTTATCTTATATTTTTCGCAAAAAAATATAGAGTGCGGTTTTTTAAATGAAAAATCTGATGTATATATAACATTCGACGACGGTTACGTAGATAATTATACCGCCGCTTATCCCATCCTGCGAAAATACAATATAAAAGCCACAATATTTATCCCGTCCGCTTTTATAGACAAGGAGGGATATCTCACATCAGATCAACTGCTTGAAATGTCAAATGAAGGATTAATATCAATCCAAAGCCATGGAACTACGCATAAAACGCTTGATACATTTTTATCGGAAGATTTAAAAAACGAGCTTGTAAATTCCAAAAAACAAATTGAAAAAATAACAGGAAAACCGGTTTATGCGTTATCATATCCGGAAGGAAAATATTCCGCCGAAATCATAAAAGAAGTAAAAAAGGAGTATGCCTGCGCCGTCACGACACGAACGCCTAACATATATAACAGTCACAAAAAATTTACGCTTCCTCGCACAGGCATACCACGGGGTTACAGGGGAAATATAGGAGATTTTGTATCGTTTATAAACTTTTATGAAATTTTAAACTAAAGCGTTCCGGCATTTTGAAATGCACCAATCATTTAAAATTTCGGAAAATAAATTACATCTGTCTCCTATACACCTAAAAGAACTACGATTGAACGTAGTTCTTTTTAGATAAAACCTCTTGCAAAATCAATACTTTGTAGGGTTTGCCCATTGGGTACACCGTGATATTTAACGTACAAAGGGCTTCACACCCCGCATTGGACACACCCTGATTTCAAATACCGGGGGTGTTAAAGCCCCATTTTATCCTGAATTTTTGATTTCGCAGGAAGTCTGTTGTTATTATACGCCTTTTTTGGAACGGTTCATTTTTTCTATATCGCTGAAATTGTGAGTTGCGACATATCCGGGTATCGGAAGGATTTTTTCGTGGATAGCGTCGATTATCGCGTCCGGATACGGGAAGAAGTGCGTTTCAAGCTCATAAGCCGGAGTTATCCAGTTACGGCTTCCGAGAGCTACGGGCGGTGCGTCAAGGTAATCGAAAGCGAATTCCGTAATGTTTGCCGCCATATCACGCATAACAGAATTGCGTTCCACCGCGTCGCCCACAATTAAAATACGGCCGGTTTTCTTAACGGATTCCACAACCTTTGTATAATCAAACGGAACGATTGAACGTGCGTCGATTATTTCGGCGGATATTCCGTATTTTTCGTCGAGTGTTTTTGCGGCTTCCAGGGCACGGTATAAGGTTGCGCCTATTGTCAGTATGGTAATATCTTTTCCCGCGCGTTTAATATCCGGGTCTCCCATTTCTATTTCATAGTATCCTTCAGGAACTCCGCCTGCCATAAAGTCCTCGCCTTTGTCATATATACGCTGGGATTCAAAGAATACAACCGGATCTGTTCCCTCAAGCGCCGCGGTCATAAGTCCTTTTGCGTCCGCAGGAGTTACGGGGAAAACAACCTTGAGTCCCGGTATGTGGGCTGTCAGAGCTGTCCAGTCCTGTGAATGCTGTGCGCCGTATTTAGAACCGACGGAAACGCGGAGAACTATCGGCATTTTTAAAATACCTGCCGACATCGACTGCCATTTTGCCATCTGATTGAATATTTCATCGCCTGCGCAGCCGATAAAATCGGCGTACATCAATTCAACAATAACACGGCCTCCGCACATTGCGTAACCGACCGCGCTGCCGATGATAGCAGCTTCCGATATCGGGGAGTTAAAGAAACGGTGATAGGGTGTGGCTTCCGTGATTTTTTTGTAAACTCCGAACGCTCCGCCCCAGTCTCTGTTATCCTCGCCGTAAGCGATAAGTGTCGGGTCATCGTAATATTTATCAATGATAGGCTCAATAAGTCCGTCGCGGATGTTATACTGCTTCATTTTCGGAACGGCTTTTCCGTCGGCATCGACAGAGAAGCGGACTTTTCCGGAAATTTCTTTTACACGGGGATGTTCTTCGCGGGGAACGAGCATATCGGCTTCACGCGTTGTATCAAAACTCTTTACTTTTTGATTTGAGAACATGATGGAAGCGATAGCGTCGGGGTCGCGGTCAAGATCCATTCTAGGAGATATATCGTCATTGATGGAGAGCTTCATTATTTCGGTCATACGTCCGATAATCATTTCGTCGATAGCCGCTATTTCATCGGAGGTAGCAATTCCGCCGAGAATCAATTTCTGCGCGTATGCGGGAATCGGGTCGGCTGATTTCCAAGCGGTGATTTCGTCTTCCGTGCGGTATGTCGAAGAGTCGGAGGGTGAGTGTCCGGATACACGGTAGGTGACAACGTCAAGCATTGCCGGTCCCTTGCCCGCGAGTAAAAGTTCCTTTTTGCGTGTGACAGCGTCTATAACCGCAAGCGGGTCATAACCGTTGACACGTTCGGTGTGCATCATATCGGGATTAAAGCCTGCGCCGAGGCGAGCCGCCAAATCAAAGCCCATTGTTTCGCCTCTTGTCTGTCCGCCCATTCCGTAGAAGTTATCAAAAATATTAAACAATATCGGCATACCGGCGTCGGAATATTTGCCGTCCATGCCCCAAAGCTTGGTTATCTGATCCATTGAAGCGAAGTTGAAGGATTCGAGAACCGAACCTCTTCCGCAGGCGCCGTCACCAAAGTTTGCGATAACAATACCGGGTTTATGGTTTGATCTCTTGTAAAGAGCCGCGCCGAGAGCCGTAGGCGCACTTCCGCCGACTATAGCATTGTTAGGCATTAATCCGAACGGAATAAAGAAAGCGTGCATTGAACCGCCGAGTCCTCTGTTAAAGCCTGTTGTACGCGCGAATATTTCAGCCAGCGCGCCGTAAAGCAGGAAGTTTTGGGCAAGGGTTTTTATATTTCCGTTTCCGCCGTAATGCTTTTCAACTACAGACAAAACCGAACCGCCGAGGAATTCTTTCATTATAGCATAAAGTTCATCGTCGCCGAGTTTGTGGATAGATGATAAGCCTTTTGCTAAAATTTCGCCGTGGCTGCGGTGAGAACCGAACGTAAGGTCGTTCATATCAAGGCTGTACGCTTCGCCGACAGCGGAAGCTTCCTGCCCGATAGAGAGGTGCGCGGGGCCGGGATTGTTGTATTCAACTCCGTTGTAAGCGTTTTTGATTTTAACTTCGTTCAGCATTGTTTCAAATTCGCGGATTGTACGCATATCGTGGTATATACGCAGCATGTCGTCCTTTGTATAAAGGGCTTTTTCTTCTTCCAGTGTCTTATTATACTGGTTTACGGGTATTGAATTAAAATCAATAAAAGAGCTTTCAAAGACCTTACCGGGATCAACGTATTGTGACTTTGGCATTTATATTTCTCCTTAATAAATAATGTATATCAAAACAGCCGATTTTTACATTTTTAAAATGTTTATATGTTTTGTGAGTTTCAAAGCAAAAGTTTAATAGTTTTTTATATTACGAAAAAAATCAGTTTGACAAAAAATTCCGGAATTATATGCTGAACATTGCCTCGCGGATTACTTCCCCTACAGTGGGATGGGGGAATACGAATTTGCAGACATCGGACGCACGCATTTCACGCTCAACCATTATAGCGCAGCCGAATATTATCTCGGAAGCGTAACTGCCTATCATATGCACGCCCAGTATATTCTTGTGTTCGGCACCGGCGATGATTTTTACAATACCGTCGCCGCCTTCGTTTTCGGCAATATAACGTCCGCTCATTTTAAGAGTAACACTCTTTACTATCACGTTAAGACCTTTTTCTTTTGCGCTTTCTTCTGTTTCGCCGACGCTTCCGACTTCGGGATTTGTATATATGACAGCCGGAATAGAAGCGTAATTGATTCTGTCGCGTTTGTTTACTATATTGTTTACGGCAACTTCGCCTTCGCGGTAAGCGGTATGAGCAAGCATTGACTTTCCGTTTACATCTCCGGCAGCCCAAACTCCGGCGACATTCGTGCGCATTTCTTCGTTTGTGACAATAGCTCCGCGTTCGCACAAAACTCCGATGCTTTCAAGACCGATTCCCTGTGTAACGGGGCGGCGGCCGATTGAAACCAGAACCGAATCAGCGTTAGCTTTTTTAGCTTCGCCGCCGAGTTCATAATTGACGCAATTTTCCCCAACAGAGGTAACTTTAGCACCTAAAATAAAATTAACACCGCGTTTTAAATAATTTTTGTAGAGAATATTTGATATTTCCCTGTCAGTCGGGCCGGCTATATGGTCGAGCATTTCGATAACGGTTACGCGCGAACCTATCGAGTTAAAATATGAAGCCATTTCAAGGCCGATAACTCCTCCGCCTATAACCACAAGTTCGGCGGGAACTTTTTTCATATCGAGAATTTCGCGGTTGGTAACGGCGAATCCGGAAGCAACAGCTTCGCGGAGTCCGGGTATAGAAGGAACGGAAGCGGAAGATCCGGTGCAAATAAGCAATTGCTTTCCCTTATATTCAGCGGAAGCCGTTTTTACCGTAAAGCCCCCTGTTGTTCTTCCGGTTATAATACCGTTTTCGCTTACGACATCAACGCCCGCTTTTTTAAGAGAAGCGCCGATTCCGCCGACAAGCATTTTTACAACTTTATTTTTACGTTCCACAACAAACGGATGATCAATTTCCGGTGATGAGAATTTTACACCGTAGCTTTCGCCGTGCTTTGCGTAATCGAATATTTTTGCCGAATAAAGAAGCGTTTTAGTCGGAATACAGCCTTCGTTCAGGCAAACTCCGCCGAGAGCGCGTCCTTCAATGACGAGGGTGGCAAGTCCTGCGTGAGCGGCGCGTTCGGCAGCGTTATATCCGGCAGGACCTCCGCCCAATATTATCAGATCATATATTTTATCCATAAAAACCCTCTGTATACCGCAGGATAATGATATAATAATCCACTCGGAATTTTTATAAAACGGCAATCCGGCAACTAATCTAAAAAAATTCCTAAGTACCCATTAACCTGCGGGTATTTATATATATAAACTTTTAGACTGCAAATTTAATAATTATTTTGCAAGCAGCAGGCTGAAATTCTCCAAATTAGCGCATAAATCACGCAGGAAGCGGGCAGCGGGCGCACCGTCAAGCGCTCTGTGATCAAATGTCAATGAAAGTCCCATTGCTGGATAAGTGCCTCCGTCTTCTTTTACGCGGTAGACAATATTATCAACTCCGAGTATTCCGGTCTGGGGAGGATTAATTACGGGAGTAAAGGATTCAACGCCGAGAGACCCCAGATTAGTAACCGTAAACGAAGCTCCGCGAATCAAATCGGGGCTGATAGTTCCGTTTTGAGCGTCTTTGATTATATTTTTAGCAGCTTTTGAGAGAGAAGCAAGAGTCATGGAATCAGCATTGAACAATGTGGGAACCAAAAGACCGCGTTCCGTATCAACAGCTATACCTAAATTACATGATTTAAAATAACGCATTGTCTGGCTGTCTTCAAGATAATGGGCGTTCATATCACGGTGGCTGATAATAGTCTTTGCGACGGCATACAATACCATATCATTAAGAGTAATATTCGGAAGTCCGAGTTTTTCGGCATTTTCTTTCAATTCAGCGCGGTATGCAAGTATTTGCGAAGCGTCAAATGACGAGTTGAGCGTAAGCTGTGCCATTGTTGAAAGCGAGATGTGCATTGATTTTGCAATTACGCGGCGGATATTTGGAATTTTAACATCTTCATATTCAGCTTCTGCGGAAGCGGATTTCGCAGGGGCTGGAGAAGAAGCGGCTGCCGGAGTTTCGGAGGATATTGCTTCCGCCGTTTTTACAATTATACCGCGGTCAAGCACCGTATTTATATCGCGTTCGATTATACGTCCCATAGGGCCGGTCGGAATCGCGGCGCTTATATCCGCTCCGGTTTTTTCGGCTAAATTTTTAGCGCGGGGTGATATTCTTGTTATACCGGAGCTGTCTGCTGTTTTTTCAGCTTCCGCAGGAATTCCTGCCGCCGGAGCTTTCGTTTCAGCGGTTGCCGGTTCGTTAGCTTTCGTTTCAGCTTCTGCCGGTTTACCGGCTGCCGGTTTACCGGATTCCGGCATGAGGGATGAAATATCTTCTCCCGCCGCGCCGATAATGCAAACAGGATCCAAACAGGGAACGTCATCGCCTTCCCCTACGAACAATTCAAGCAATACACCGCTCTCGGGCGCTTTTTCGTCAAATGATGATTTATCTGTTTCATAA
>JAVBPA010000030.1:0-121073 GCA_031549925.1 Eubacteriales bacterium | reverse complement strand
ACACAAAACCGCATTATTGTCAAGTTCCAATAAAGCTTCGGCTAATGTATCTGTAGTTGTAATACCCATACATGGTTTATCTAAATTAAAAGCCAATCCTTTTAAAGCTGCTGTTCCTATTCTGACTCCGGTAAATGAACCTGGACCTATAGTACATGCAAATAAATCAATATCCGATGCTTTATAACCGGAGATATCCAATACTGCCTGTATTATCGGCTGAAGAGTTTCACTGTGAGTTAAACCGCCGTTCATTTTTTTAGCGTCCAGATTATATACAGCTATAGGGCGGTCATTGTTTGTTAAAGCGGCTGATGCCGTTGAAGAAGATGAATCAATTGCAAAAATTTTCATATTTATAATCAGTTTACTTCTGTAATATCAATTATTCTCTCGTCATATCCGCTTCCCTTTATTTCAACTTTATAATAAGGATTCGGTATAATTCCGCAAGGTAAAAATTCGGACCATTCAATTATGCACAAAGCATTATTTTCGTAAAATATATCTTCGTACCCTATAGAGTTTATATCGCAGTCTTTTCCTAATCTATATAAATCCATATGATATATTTTTATATTATTATTTGAATCTGTATATAAATTTATAAGTGAATATGTAGGGGATTTTACGTTTTCGTTTGGGGTTAAAAATCGGGCGATTCCACGTATAAATGCAGTCTTCCCTGCTCCTAATTCACCAAACATGCAAATAAAAACAGGAGCTTTTCCGATTATATTTTTAATATTTTCAGCAAAAGAATAACCTGCCTCTTCTGTTTTTTCGACAGAATCGGAGATGATTAGTTTATCCATTATAATTTAAAATAATCCTATAATATTTCCATTGTTATCGATATCTATATTATTTGCTGCGGGAACTCTGGCGAGTCCGGGCATAGTCATTATTGTACCTGTTAAAGCTACAATAAAACGTGCTCCTGATGAAATTTTTACTTCACGCACAGTCAATTCAAAATTTTCCGGTCTTCCTATTTTCGTCATATCATCGGAAAGCGAATATTGTGTTTTAGCCATACAAACCGGATAAAATTCGCTTT
This sequence comes from Eubacteriales bacterium, assembly GCA_031549925.1. GTDB lineage: Bacteria > Bacillota > Clostridia > Oscillospirales > CAG-272 > JAVBPA01. Next base: position 120,013 of record JAVBPA010000030.1, on the reverse strand, counting down.
GCGGATATAAATCTTTAATACTTTTTATTTCGTTGAGAGCGGAAGGTTCAAATTTTACAGATGCTGCTCCGTATATTGTTTTGGCTATCGTTTCTATTTTCTTTTTTATTGAAGCTTTTTTCGGGTATATTTGTTTAAAATCGTTAGGTTTTTCACAAGCTTCGACAACTTTTTCGGCAAGTTCAATACCTCCGTCTCCGCCTTTTGCGAAGAGCTCGGATAAAGCCATTTCCGCACCATATTCATTGCATATATCACGGACTACATTTATTTCTGCTTCCGTATCGCTTTCAAAACGGTTAAGGGCTACGACAACCGGAAGTCCGAATTTCGCTATATTTTCAAGATGAGCCGCTAAATTACAAGCTCCCGCTTTTAAAGCCTCCAGATTTTCTGTTTTTAAATCATTCTTTGCACATCCACCATGGTATTTTAACGCACGTATTGTGGCAACCAAAACAACAGCAGAAGGATGCAAATCGGCTATACGGCATTTTATATCAAGAAACTTTTCAGCGCCTAAATCAGCTCCGAATCCGGCTTCTGTAATAGCATAATCCGCTAATTTAAGGGCAAGCTTTGTAGCTCTTACAGAATTACACCCGTGTGCGATATTGGCAAAAGGACCGCCGTGTATTATTGCCGGAGTATTTTCAAGTGTTTGAACAAGATTCGGTTTTATAGCATCACGAAGCAGTGCTGCCATAGCTCCCTGAGCTTGAAGCTGATGTGCAAATACAGGTTTACCTGAATAATTATATGCAACCGTGATATCACCGAGACGTTCTTTTAAATCGTCTATCGATTCGGCTAGGCAAAGTATAGCCATAATTTCGCTGGCAACTGTAATAATAAAATGATCTTCACGCACAACACCTTCTGTTTTTCCACCGAGACCGATTACTATATGACGAAGAGACCTGTCATTCATGTCCATTACACGCGGAAACAATATCCTGCGCGGATCAATTCCCAGTTCGTTTCCGTATTGTATGTGATTATCCATCATAGCGCAAAGTAAATTATTAGCAGCTGTTATCGCATGAAAATCACCGGTAAAATTTAAATTTATATCTTCCATCGGAACAACCTGCGAATATCCGCCTCCGGCAGCTCCGCCTTTGTTGCCGAATACCGGACCCAGAGAAGGTTCACGCAAAGCAATAATAGCTTTTTTACCGATTTTAATCATAGCCTGTCCAAGTCCGACAGTGGTAGTAGTTTTTCCTTCTCCAGCAGGTGTCGGTGTTATTGCTGTTACCAATATTAATTTTCCATCCGGTTGATTTTGGTTGCGGGAAATAAATTTATCAGTAATCTTAGCTTTATATCTTCCGTATAATTCAAGTTCATCGTCTATTATTCCAAGTTTTGAAGCTATTTCGGTTATCGGAAGCATTTTAGCTTCGCTTGCTATTTCAATATCAGGTTTCATATAAAAATCCTCACCGTCATTAAAAAGATAATAAAAATAATAATACATTATAACATATTTGTTTTGTTTTGAAAAGTATTTTATAAAATATCTTTTTTATCTTTACAATATATCTTATTTATGATATAATAGCCGCACATAAAAATATAACCGCCCTTAGCTCAGTCCGGATAGAGTACCGGATTCCGATTCCGATGGTCACAGGTTCGAATCCTGCAGGGCGGGCCAGCAGCTTGATGCTGTAACCAATTGCCTTCTGCGTTCTCGCCGAAGGTTTTTGTTTTTTGTATTATGAAAATAATTGTTTATGATAAAAATAAATCAAAATATGAATGAAAATAAAATAGATAAACCGCAGGGTATACTTATCTTCGGAGCAAACGGAAGCGGAAAAACCACTCTAGGCAAAGAATTGTCCCGTGTTTTGAATTTTTGGCATATGGATCATGAAACTTATGCTTTCAGAGAATCAAAAATACCATATACTGATCAGCGTTCGCATGATGAATGTATCGAATTAATGCTTTCAGATATAAATAAACATCGGAAATTTGTTTTATCCGCAGTAACCGGGGATTTCGGTGAAATAATTAATCAGTATTATATTTTCGCAATATACATATCCGCACCGCTGGAATTACGTATAAAACGTTTTGATCAGCGCGAATACGAAAAATATAAAGAACGTGTTTTACCAGGAGGAGATTTATATGACTCTCGTATAAAATTCCGTGATTTTATTGCTTCGCGTTCATTATCAAAAATAGATGAATGGGCTAATACTCTTGTCTGCCCTATTATAAATATAAATGGTTGTACAGATATTAAAACAAATATTTGTAAAATAATACAATTTTATAAAAAGGAAATTTGATTTGGATAATATAAATCTTTATTACGAAAACATCCAAAAACCATGGGGAAAGCTATTTTATAAATTATTATGGGATCAGTTGTCATTTGCAAAATCAATGAAAATTTTAGATTTCGGAAGTGGTTTCGGATTGACTTCGGATTATTTGGCAAAATGGAATAATGTTATTGCAATTGAACCCAGCGAAACAATGTGCGGTATGAGATACAAAGAAAATAATTATAATCAAATAAACGGTGATTTGTCGAATTTAAATATTTATTCTGAAAAAAGCTTTGATTTGATTTTATGCCATAATGTTCTCGAATATGTAGACGAAAAAGATGAATATATAAAAATCTTTTCAAATTTATTAAAATCGGGAGGAATATTATCCTTGGTGAAGCATAACCGCACGGGAAGAATATTTCAAAAAGCAATCCACGAAAACGATATCAAAGCAGCAATAAAAATACTAAACGGTGAAAAATCCTATGCTGAAAATTTCGGTGAAATAAAATATTATGATAACAGTCAAATAAATATATGGATAAACAATTATAATTACAAAATAATAGAAAAATATGCTATTAGAACATTTTTTGCTTTAAATCCTGACAATTCTAAAAAATATGACGAAGAATGGTTTTCCGATATGTTTGAGCTTGAAAAAAAAGCAAGCATTTTAGATGAATTCCGCAATGCAGCTTTTTTCAATCATATTTTATTGGAAAAATTATAATATTTTATGTATAATAATAAATATTATGAATAGTAATAAATTTTTAAGGTTATAATAAAACAAGATTACGGTCGCTTTTTGCGAAAAAAGCTCCGCAAAAACGCAACAACTGATTTATTTCAAAAGCGACCGCATCCTCGTAACTTTTTACCTTAAACTTTTTATTTATATTGATTTTTTGTATTTGTTTTATTTTTAGGTTCGAGCGGTATATTGTAAATTTCGCGGTATGAAACAGCTTCGTTATAGCTTTCGGGTATTGTAGCTGTTAAACCGGTACATTCGGTTGATGAAACGACAGATGAAGATAAAAAATCAATTTCATTTGCGTTTAAATCTTTTGTATGCATATGAACAGGTTTTTTATTACCGGGAAATTTCTTTTCAATTTTATATTTTGCGATATAAATCACCTCTTTCATATATTATTATTACCACTAATAAAAAAAATATAAAATATTATTATAATAAAATATAAAAATGTGTTGACAAATATTTATAGCTGTGCTATAATAGCAAACGTCCGATTTTTGATTACAACACTCTGACAAAAATGTAATAGAATATGACTCATTAGCTCAGAAGGTAGAGCACATGACTTTTAATCATGGTGTCCGGAGTTCGACTCTCCGATGGGTCACCAAGTAAAGATCCCCGCAAAACAGTGTAAACAGCTGATTTACGGGGTGTTTTTTTATTTGAAAATTTAATTTTAAAGTGTAATCCAATATCGTTGTATTATGTTGCCGTTATCTTCGGTAAATTCGTTTTCTAAAACACCTCCGTTGCGTATTGCTGTTTTAGCAGAAGCTATATTATCTTTATCACAAGTAATAAGAATTTTTTTAATTCCTAGTTCACGGCATTTTATAAGCGCAAGAGCCAGCATTTTTGTTCCGTAACCTTTGCGGCGTTCTGAAGGACGTATTCCATAACCGATATGACCTCCAATTTTTAAAAGATAATCGTTTAAATAATTACGGATAGCTATTGTTCCGATTATTTTATTTTCGATGAAAGCAAAATAAACAGAACCTGTTACCCAATCGGAGGTTGCTTCGGTTTGATTCCATTTAATTTTATCAATCCAGTTCTCGTAACTTTCGGCTCGGTAAAATCCGGAACTGCCATGAATTGTAATCTCACCGTAATTTATGTATTCTTGCCTATATTCCAAAGCTGCTTGTTTATGTTCCAATTCCGGTAAAATCAAGTCCATTAACTGTTAACCTCCCATTCTTCACGGATTATACCATACAAATAACAATCCTGAAAACCGTCACGGTTTTTATATTTATGACGTGCGAAACCTTCTTTGTACATACCGGCTTTTACCATGACTTTACCGGAAGCGGGGTTGTTCACTGAATGGTACGCTTCTATACGCTCAATATCAGTATTTGAAAACATATAATTAATAACCGCTTTAACCGCTTCTCCCGTATAACCCTGCCCCCACCATTTACGGCTTATACAATAACCAAGTTCGGCTTTAAAATCATATTCAGCAATTAACATCACACCAACAGAACCGATCATCTCTCCGTTTTCAAGACAAATACCCCAATGATATTTGTTATCATTTTTATACCCCTCAAACCAATTTTTTATTATTTCTCTTGTTTCATCTAAGTTTTTATGAGTAGTCCAACGCATATAACGTGAAACTTCATCGTCGCTTGCCCAATTCCGAAACATCATTTCCGCATCTTCAAGTTCGATTTTTCGTAAATCTATTCTAGCCGTTTTGATAAGTTTTGTCCCTGCATGATTCATATTTATACCTCCTGATTTAATTTTTCCAGTTTCGTTTCAATATTCCGTAAACCGCCAAATCATAATATTTGCCATAAAGATATTCTTCGTCTGCGAGGATACCTTCTAATACAAAACCAAGTCTTTCGGGTATCGAACGGCTTTTTATATTACTGACGGCGCAATGAATGTATATCCGATTGAGGAACATTGTGTTAAAACCGTAATTTACAAGACATCGAACACAATCAGTCATGATTCCGCTCCCTTGTTCGGGTTCTGAAAGCCAATAACCGATCATACCGCTGTTATTTGACTTTTTTATATCATGCAATCCGATATTACCGATGTAACAGTCGTTTTTAAAAATACCAAAAATATAATCTGTACCGTAATCAAATTCTTTTTCCCATGAAAATATTACTTTTTCAACCACTGCCAATTTATCTGTATTATCCACCCAAGGAAGCCATTTTCTTAAATAATTGCGGTTATTTTCTATCAAGCTAAAAACCTCACCGGAATTATTAAGAGTCAATGTACGCATTTCTATATTGTGTCTTACAGATATGATCATGATTTTTTTCTCCTGCACACAAAAATTATTTCTCTTCCTCCCGGCGGAGTTTTATCATACCATGAATATTCTTCTGTTATTTCCAAATCCGCTTTTTCAACAAAAGCGCGGAGTTGGTTATTAAAATAATATTTTAATGATAAATCTTCTGTTATACGTTCGGTTTTTCCTTCAGGATATGTTACTTCATATGCGAAATGCGGATAAATTATTTGATTTATTATATCGATTTTATCTCCCCAATGTTTTTTAACAACATAATTTCCTGTTTTTTCATCAATTTTTTCCCATTGAACAGTTTCAGGATAACACCATGTTTGTTCAGTCATACGTTCCGGCAAAGGATTAAAAACATTTATTATAAATATACCTTCATTTGTTAGATGTTTATAAATACAAGATAAAGAATTTTCGATATCATTATTATCGGTTAACGCTTGAAACGCGCGGAACGGTGCAATTATCATACTGAATTTGCAATCCAATGAAAATTCAGCCATATTTCCGTGAATAAGAGTGATATTATCAAATAGTTCCGGTTTTTGATTAAGTTTTGTTTTAAATACATCAAGCATTTGTTTTGACAAGTCAAGTCCGGTAACTTGAAACCCTTCTTCCGCCAAAGCGAGCGAAACACGTCCTGTACCACATCCCAATTCCAATATTACCCCCTGCTGTTTTTTAGCATATTCTATGTAGAAAAGGATATCGTCGCTTAAATTATCACGGTTATCTACATCATATAACCACGCGGAATTGCGAAATAAGTTATTCATAATATTTTTTTACCTATCCATAATCCATGTATGCTTGTTCCGATAATACTTTCATCTTCACAAGTTGCGTAATGGTATTCCAAATACTTCTTAAAATTTTCATCAGTAGCAGAGTTCAATTTTTCTCCGATATTTTGAATTATACCATCAACTCCGATATGATGTAACTTTTCAAGCCCGCAATTAACAGCCATATTTTCTATTTCACGCGGAGCGGCGCAATAAAACGGTCCTCTATCATCAGTGTCATAAATAACTTTTAATAATCCTTCCATGTTACTGGCGTCTGCATTTATATTTGCGAGAATTGCTCCTATTTTTGTTATATAGGCTAGAACGACAATTCCGTCTTTTTTACATACCCGTACACATTCAATTATTGCCTTTTCCCGTAAATCATTTGTACGGAAGTGGTACAATGCGCCCATACACAAAACGACATTAAAACTATTATCATCAAACCGAGACAAATCAAGTACATCGCAAACTACCGCATCAGCCAATTTATTAATTCCCGGTTTAGCTTTGATGATGTTCACATTATGCAAAACAAGGTCGCAGGCGGTAACAATATGACCCTTTTCTGCAAGATAATACGAATATCTGCCCGTACCGGCACAAGTATCAAGTATTAAACTACCGGGTGCAAAAAGAAGGTTAAAATAACGAATTGTAGTCAGATATTCTACTTGATGAGCATTATCGCGGAATAAACGTCCGTCCTCGTCGTAGTTTTCATAATATTTTATTATTTGTTCGTACATTATATTTTCCTCCCGATAATCAAAGCATGTTCGCTATAGCCAATAAGAGTTCGTTGTTCGCACATATCGAAATGATGTTTCAAAAATTTTTGATATAAATCTTCGGGTAATTCGTTCAATTGCCTGCGAAAAACATATTTTAAACCATCAGTAGCGATATTTTTAACAATTTCAAATCCAAAATCATTCAATTCATTTTCGATTTCTTCCGGAGTAACAGTATAAAATAAACTTTCATCTTCCATATAGCCTCTTTTTAAATATAAATCAAAATCTTTTGTTTCATCTTTCCATGTATCGCAATATTTAATGAAATTCGCATGTCTTGGTAGATATGAAATAAAAACCAAGCCGCCCGGTTTTACTACGTTTTTACATTCTGTAATAGCTTTATCCCTTATTGATTTATCAATTGTATGATAATAAGCTCCTAAATTTAATACAGCATCGAAACTATTATTTGTAAAACGAGATAAATTACATATATTTCCGCAATAGATTTCTTGCAATACAGGATTTTCTTTTTGTTTTTCTTCTAATGCTTCCACGTGATGGGGCACAATATCTCCGGCAGTAACTTTATATCCGTTTTCAGCGAGAGGAAAAGCATATACTCCATAAGCGGCACATGCGTCTAAAACTGATGCTCCCGCCGGTATGAGCGAATTTAAATAACGCATAGTTGTTATTTCTTCGAGATTGTTGGTTCTGTCGCAGTTAAGCCTGTTGTTTTCATTATGTTCGTTTTGATAATATGCGGACAATTTTTCAATTTGATAATTCATTATCTTTTTCTTTCCTTCCCTGAAAATCAAAAACGGCTAAGGTTTTCTTTTTACCTTAGCCGTTTATAATTCTATAAGATTATTACTATGTTATTAATTCTTATAAAAATAAATACGGACTAAAGCCTGTGATTTATGATAATCAAACGCAGGCTTGCTATTTTTATTATACGAATTAAAAAACTCTATTATTAACATAGTCAAATAACTGCTTTCACAAGAATTTCCGATAACTCTAGCATAATATAAATAAAAAGTCAAGAGTTAATTTGTGAACTTTTGCAATTAAAGGTTGACAACAACCTCTTTTATTTGGTAAAATATTTGGAATATTAATAAAAAAAATCATCATAATATTAAAATTACGGGAATTTTTATTTTTTTGAAAAAGTTCCCCGTTTATTTTTTTACTGGAGATTTAGATTATAAAAGAAAGGTTGCAATTATGAGCATCGAATATATAAACAAAATATCTGTAGAGGATTACAACTCCCTGCGTTTATCTGCGGGATGGATGTTAATTAATCCGGAACAAGCTCAAGCCGGATTGGATGGAAGTTCATTTGTTATAGCAGCTATTGAAAGCGGTAAAACAGTCGGATTTGCAAGGGTTATTTGGGATGGCGGTTATGCTGCATTGATAAAGGATGTACTTGTTTTACCCGAATATCAAGGCAAAGGTATTGGTAAACACATGATAGAACAAATTATATCATATTTGAAAAACCAAATAAAACCCGGTTGGAACATTACAGTTGATCTCATGGCAGCAATCGGAAAAGAAGAATTTTATAAAAAATTTGGATTTGTTTCCCGTCCGCGTGAAAATAGAGGTTCTGGTATGGATATGCAACTTACAAAGGAGGTTTTATAATGGATATTACAATTCAACTCGCCGTATTTACAGATGCCCCGGATATAGCTACGGTTCATATGCGTTCATGGGAAGCTGCTTATAAAGACATAATTCCGGATGAATATATCCGCGAAAAAAACTCCGGAAGAAAAGCCCTTTGGAAAAAAATATTAGAAGGAGTAAATACAACTGAGTATATTATAAAAAAAGGCGGAATAATTGTCGGATTTATAGGTATGGGTGTGTCAAGAGACGAAGATGCCAATAAAGAAACATATGAATTAAAAGGTCTTTATTTGCTTCCGGAATATTTTCGTCAAGGGATAGGAACAAAAGCGATGGAATTCGTTTTTTCCAAAGCTCGGGATCTTAATATGAAAACCGTTATTGTTTGGTTATTGGAAAGCAATCACAATGCTGAAAAGTTTTACGAAAAATGCGGTTTTGTTCCTGATGGAAAAACAAGAGAACAAAACTTCGGCAAAACTTTAAACTGTATCAGAATGAAGCGAAATTTGTAATATAAAACAAAATTACACCATGGCAATGAATACAAGAATTTAAATATACCGGTTTACCCGGAGGAGTTTCTTTTTTTTTCAATAAACGAAAATGGTAAAAATATTATACAAAAGTTAAACGATCCATCATATATGGAGGATTAATTAAATGAATGACATTTTGTTTCACAGTAATGATTATATATTCAGCTATAGAGTCGCTGGAATTTTATTACACGACAATAAAATCCTGCTTCAAAAACCTCTAACTGAAACCGGATATGCTATACCCGGCGGTCATGTCGGGTTTGGAGAAACAAACGCTCAAACTTTAGAACGTGAATTTAAAGAAGAAATCGGAGCGGACATTACAGTTCGTGAATTGAAATGGGTTGCAGAAATTTTTTTCCCCTGGAATGATAAGCCCTGCCATCAAATTTGTTTATTTTATGATATTATTTTAAAAAATGAATCTCAGATAACTTTTGATGATGTTTTTTTGGGAAACGAACACATTGAAGGACGGGATTTCAAAATTGAATTTTACTGGAAATCTATTGAAAGTCTTGGAAAACTTGAAGTATACCCGACTAATATCAAATATTTAATGAATCGGTATAATGAAGGTGTTCAGCATTTTGTATATCGGGAAGTTGAATAAATTTTACATCATTTTAATATATTTTTATGAGTACATCAGGATGCCATTTCCTTAATGTACTTTTTTAATTTATATAATACTATAATTATTTTTACGATTTTATGATAAAAACCACAGTAAAAAATTTCTTTTGTTTCAAAAAGAAAAAATATTCTTTGTATATTTTTATATTGATTATATAAATTTGCAGTATATAACATATCATAACATAAAAAAAGAAAAAATTTATCAAATGTATAATTACAGTAAAATCATAAAAAATAATAGCAGATTATTATAGAAAGGTGGTGTTGCCCTGTGACTACTACAAAAATACCCAACCGATTGATAAATGAAAAATCTCCTTATCTGCTTCAGCACGCGTACAATCCTGTGGATTGGTTTCCATGGTGTGATGAAGCGTTTGTCAAAGCAAAAACTGAAGATAAACCGATATTTCTTTCGATTGGGTATAGCTGACAATGGTTGCTTTTATGTACTTGCCATTGGTGTCATGTAATGGAAAAAGAATCTTTTGAAGATTATGATGTAGCAGAATTGCTAAATAAAAATTATATAGCCATTAAAGTCGACAGAGAGGAACGTCCTGATATTGATGCCGTATATATGAATGTCACACAAATGATGACAGGTTCGGGCGGTTGGCCTATGTCAGTATTTATCGATTTTGATAAAAATCCGATTTTTGCCGGAACATATTTTCCGAAAAATGACGGAAGATACGGAACAGGTTTTACAACAATTCTTGAACAAATCGCACATATATGGAAAAATAACAGAGTGGAGCTTTTTGAAAAAACCATTAATATAATGGAACAAATTCAAAAGGTACAAATACCAAAAGATATAAATTATAAAGAAACTATTGAAAAATGCTTTAATCAATTAAAAAAACAATACGATTTTAAATACGGAGGATTCGGTACATCACCTAAATTCCCGTCACCGCATAATCTTTTGTTTCTCCTGAGGTATTACCAATGTACTAAAAACACAGATGCTCTCGCTATGGCTGAAAAAACTCTTCAATGTATGTACAAAGGCGGAATTTATGATCACATAGGGTTTGGTTTTTGCCGTTATTCTACAGATAGAAAATGGCTTGTACCTCATTTTGAAAAAATGCTTTATGACAATGCCTTGCTTGCAATTGCATACTGCGAAGCTTTCCAGTGTACTAAAAAATCATTATATAAAAATGTCGCAGATGAAATATTTACGTACCTAACCAGAGATATGATGTCTGAAAACGGAGCTTTTTTCAGTGCGGAAGATGCTGATTCCGAAGGGGTTGAAGGAAAGTTTTATGTTTTTACAAAAGAAGAAATAATAAAAATCTTAGGTTCAGATGACAGCCGGAAGTTTTGCGCTGAATACAATGTGACGAATGAGGGAAATTTCGAAAATTCGAATATATTAAATCTAATTTCGGATAATCAATTTGAAAATTTAAATACAGATAATTTTTTTATTGATTGCAAAAGAAAATTGTTTGCATACAGAGAAAAACGCATACATCCACTGCGTGACGATAAAATACTCACATCATGGAATGGACTTATGATAACCGCGTTTGCACACGGCGGACGGGTTTTGAACAATGATAATTATATTAAAATTGCTGAAAAAGCCGTTAAATTTATATTTGAAAATATGACGGATGAAAACGGAAATCTGTATGCAAGGTACCGTGAAGGAGAAGCTAAATTTGATGCCATTGCCGATGATTATGCTTTTCTTATTTGGGGACTAATAGAATTGTATGAAAGTACACTAAACGAAATTTATCTTGCAAAAGCTTACAAGTATAATGCAATTCTTATCGAAAATTTTTGGGAAAACGGAGCTTTATACCTGAACAGCAAAAAAAGCGAACAACTCATTATCCGTCCCAGAGAAATATTTGACGGTGCGATTCCATCCGCAAACAGTGTCAGTATAAACAATTTTATAAAACTTTCGCGTCTTTGCGGAGATAATAATCTTGAAAATATGGCAATTGAAATCATACGCTTTTTCGGAAGCTCGATTTCAAATATTCCTTATGGGTATACTTTTACTTTATGCGGAATAATTAATCTTGAAATGTTTTCATGTGAAATTGTCTTTTCGGGAGAAAAAAACAATACATTCACTGAAATGTTGAATGTTGTAAATTCGATATATTCGCCGTTCACTGTGGTTTCATACGCAAACAAAGAAATTTCGGAGCATTTTGAATTTTATAAAAATTATATATCAAAAAATAAAAAAACATCAGCATATTTATGTGAAAATAAAAAATGCGGTATGCCTTTGCACACTGCGGAAGAACTTGAAGAAAAAATGAAAAATTAAATCATGAAGTAAATTCATAGCTTGCGTGATTACTTGTTTCATCTAAAATCAATATCCCCTTATTCCAAAAACGAAATCTCGCTCTGCATGATACACATTCTTTGATTATACGCGACATATTGCCTTTTTCGGGTGCAAGCAACTCATACCCTATGTTTCCGGGCAGAGATATATCAAGCAAATAATCTCCTTGTCTGAGTATAAGTCTTATTTTGCTGCATTTCAATATTTTTACTCCGTTATAAGTGGCAAAACGATACTCATGACCTTCATACCAAACAACAGCAATACATCCATTGAAATGAAAGCTTGCAAATGGTATCTCCGCAACCGAAGCGAATACTGAACAATTCGCTATAAAATCATTGCATTGAATCCAGCAATAACGCTTGGGGAAAGATATTCCGTTATCCCCTTCGATATATCCTGTCCCTCCGCTGAAATCAATCTTTTCATTGTTTATTGTAAAATAACCATCCAGTGTATGACGCATACTAATTATTTCATGCTTGCACTGCATAGGAAAATATTTAAATATACCCATAATGTTTGATTTCAGCGGAATTAAATTTTCGTATTTGATTTTACCTGTTATTCTTATTTCAGCGGTTTCTATATCTATTTTAATTTCATCGGGAGAAAATTTACATCCTTTTATTGTGATGATTTTATTTTGTTCATTATATTCGTCTTTTCTATATATAAATTTATATGATGATTTTTCGGTTATCACTTGAATAAAACTGGTTTTTGATGAAATTCCCGCTATGAATGAAATTGTATGATTGCCTTTTTGATGCTTGAAATAATATCCTCTGAAATATTCCTTCATTTTTTCAAATCTCCCGTTGCGGGATTATCAATAAGTTTACCGCTTTCTTCGAATCTTGAACCGTGACATGGGCAATCCCAAGTCCGCTCCGCTTTATTCCATTTCAATGCACAACCCATATGAGGACATCTTTTGGTACTTGGTGTAAAAAGATTTACAACGGCGTTTAATCCATTTAAAAATAATTGCGGTTTCATCATATTCCTCGAGGGAGAAAACACATCAGCAAACTCATTTTTTTTATCAATTATCATATCAGTAAGAATCATAGCCGCAACCATTGAAGATGTCATGCCCCACTTGTTAAACCCTGTAGCTACATAAAGTCCTTTTGTTGATTTTGAATATTTACCTATATACGGTATTCCGTCAAGTGTTTCGCAGTCTTGAACTGCCCAGTGAAATAATTCTTTTGCATTGGAATAGGTGTTTTTCGCAAAGCTTCGTAAAACCTCCCAATTTCCCCCTGCTTTGCCTGTTTTGTGATCTCCTCCGCCAATTATCAGCATATTATTATAGTTTCTGAAAGATAATCCGTTTTTTACTTCTTCAAGATACATTCCTCCTACATCAGGTGCATTTTCAAGAGCGATAACATATGATCGGTGCTGATACATTTTCAAGAAATAACTTCCTTGTTTATTGATAAAAGGGAAATGAGTTGCTACTATTATTTTATTTGCTTTTATTTTACCGTTATCTGTTATTGCTGTAGTTCCGTTAAGTTCTTTTACATAAGTATATTCGTATATATTCAAATTTTCCGATATTTTTGTGATAAACTTCATCGGATTGAATTGCGCTTGAGTTTTAAATTCAACCGCTCCCGCTATTTTAAATGGCAGAGCAACACTTTCTTTGAATTTTGCGTGAAAATTGAGTTTTTCTAAAGATGAAACTTCTTTTTCTATAGCTTTTCTATCGTTCAATGAATATACAAACGCATTTTTCCTCTCAAAATCACAATCAATTTTTTCAGATAATTCTGAATATTTTAAAAGAGCAAGTTCGTTTGCTTTTAGGTATTTTCCGGCTTTTTCTTTTCCTGTTTCTTTCAGAAGCCTTGTATATATCAATCCATGCTGTGATGTTATTTTGGCTGTGGTATTGCCTGTGATTCCGTTACCTATACTGTTTCCTTCTACAAGAACATAATCCGCTCCTGACTGATGCAAAAAATACGCGCATAATATTCCTGCCATCCCTCCGCCGATAATGAGTATGTCTGTTTTAATATCTTTGTTTAGACTACTAAATTGTTTTTTTTCTATATTATATTTCCATAATGAATTCAAAAAAATCACCCTCTTTTAGTATTTACCTTCAAGGGTGATTTTATAATTAAATTAATTAAACAAATAAACAAACTTATAAAAACATTCAAAACTGTAATCGAAATATAAAAAAGTGCCGATTATTATTTATTTAAATTCTTTTTACCGGAATCCAAACTTCATCAAAGTCTTCACCATATATTTCCATATCGGGTGCGATATCTTTTTCATACCCTGATGATGGCAGCCATTCGCTGTACGCACGCTGAAACAAAGACGGAATTTGGCATTGATAATTCGAACCGGAGTGGTCAACAGAAGCTCTGAAAACAGCCCATGTTGATTTTGGTACCGTAAATATTTTATAACCTTCAGTTTTCGCTTTATCTGTTTTCAAAGCAAATATCATATACGGAAATAAATTTTCTTCTACGGGATTTATATGTCCGCAGATAGCGTGTATTATACAAGAACCTAAACCGAACGCTCCGCTTACATTATTACTGTCACCGATCAATTTTTCATATTTGCCACTTACATGACATTCTTTCCAAAAATCCGGTATTTTATCAGTTTCATCATCTTTAAAAATTCTTTCAATACCGAAAATCTCAAATGCTTCCCGTTCTTCAATTCGCCAATTCATAGCCTGCACCCCTTTGATTTTAATTTGAAAAGTCAGAGGCGGGAACAATATAAAATTTACACCCGGTTTTCTGGCGTTCGATGGATTAACACCGTGTTGTTTCATAAAAGCCCGACTGAAACTATCCGCGTTATCATATCCATATAAAACCGCAAGATCTATGATTTTATCGTTCCCTTTTTGCAATTTCACCGCAGCTAGCGATAATTTCCGTCTGCGGATATATTCGGACAGAGGCATATCTGCGATATAATAAAACAATCTTCCGAAATGATAAGGAGAATAAGCTGTAACGCTTGCCACTTTTGAAATAATTATATTATCTTCTATATGCTCTTCAATATATGACATTGCAAGATTTAATTGATTTATAATATCCGGTTTTCCTTTATTCATATTGCACCCCTTCCTTTCTGTAATCATTATAGCAGACTAATATAATTGTTATCCGATTTTTTTTGTAAAATTATGCAGGATTATATTTTTTCCACAGGAACAGCAGTTCTGGCTCCGGTTTGAACTTCCGCACCCATTCCAAGAACCGGAGCTTTATCGGATCTTTTCCACCCAAATTTTTCAAACGGATAATTATTAATAGCTTCATTTACAATTTCTATTGCAATGCAAAAATCATTTTGATCTTCATAAGGTATTCCATTAAAATAAAGATATGTGCAGGAAGGTAATTCGGCAATTTCATATCCATTAATAAGCGGTTTGCTGTAATCCAGCGGAACTTCAACAAAAAATGCGTTACCGCTTGTTCCGGATTTAATTAAATTAATAGGCAATCTTCCCCCCGCTCCAGTTTCATATGCTTCGGGAATACTTCTAAAATAACCTTCCCATTCGCAGCCGACTTCTTCACAAGCGGAAAAATAATCTGTCGCGTTTATATGCCGTAAAAAAATCAATTTACGCGCCGGACGTTCAACAGCGGTAACAGTAACGATTTTAGATACTTTTTCATTTTCCATAATTTTAAAACCTTCTTTCAAAGCATAGTAAGATTCGATGGGATATTGGATAAAATATTTAACTGCCGGAATTTCCCGTTTATATTTTTGTGGAGTAATATCAAATTGCCTGATGAATGCCCGAGTAAAACCATCGTGAGATTCAAATCCGTTATCCAAAGCCACATCAATAATTTTTTCTTCGGAATCCCAAAGAATTTGTGCAGCTTTTGTCAAACGTAATCCACGAATAGATTCAAAAGGTGTTTTGCCTGTCAGGGTTTTATATATACGAATTGCGTAATATTTACTATAACCGGATACTTGACTCAAATCTTCCAATGTTATTTCTTCATTTAAATGATTTTCAATATATTTTTGCATTTTGGTAACAGCATTAATTTTATCTGATAATTCCATCTTCATACTTTATATCCTCTAAAATAAGTATATCAAAAAACATCTTGGAAAACTCGACCGTAATTGCTGATTTATTTTTGATATAAAAATTATTTTTTGTAATGGAATTATTTTAAATATTTTATAATTCCAATAAATCAAATAAAACTATTGTTTTTATATATGGTTTTTATTTAATAATTTAAAAAAAGTATGTCTATTAAAACATAAATAATATTATAAATCAATTTTTATTTATTAAAATATTTTATTTGCTGAACTAATTTGGAAATATAAATAATTAATTATTTTAAAATCGAAAAAAGCCATTCAAGGGTGCATTTCACCGAAGAATAGCTTTTTTGAAATAAATAATTTTATTCCGATAATTTACCATCATACATACGATAAATATAATCCGCTTTATCTGCGATATCGGAAGCATGTGTAATCACAATTACACATTTATCAGATTCGTGAGCAAGTGATTTAAGCAGCATGATTATGTTTTGCCCGTTTTCGATATCAAGGCTTCCTGTAGGTTCATCCGCTAATATTATACAGGGATCAGGCGCGAGAGTTCTGGCGATTGCTACACGCTGCTGTTCTCCGCCCGAAAGTTGTACCGGTCTTTTTTTTGCATGAAATTCACTAAGTCCCACACGTTCGAGCAAAGAAAGTGCACGTTCTTTTCTGTTTCCCCTATATTTTATTAAATCAAGCGAAAGCTCTACATTTTCACAAGCGGTAAGCTGAGGTAAAAGATAAAAGGACTGGAATATCATTCCGGCATTTTCTCTGCGGTATTTATCACGGTCAAGTTTTGAAAGCGGCTCTTTCATATAATAAACTTCACCTGATTCGGGTAAGTCAAGCCCTGCGCACAAGGAAAGGAGAGTGCTTTTCCCAGAACCGGATTTACCGACTATAGCATATAATGTTCCGCTTTTAAAAACCGCGTTAACATTTTTAACGGCGTATACAGGTCCGGCTTTTGTATAATAATTATAAATTATATTATCTAAAATAAGTATATCTTCCATATCAATCAGCCTCCAAAACTCTGTCATACCTAACCGAACGGTAAATAGAGGATGAAGCTCCCATATAACTGCAAATTAATTCAAGATCTTTCATTGCGACTGAAATGTTTTCTTCATCATTTAAACCGGCAACACGAAGATTTATATAAGCAATTTTTGGGGATATATACTGAGTTTTATTATAATGAAAATCTATAACCATAGCCGACATACTCCCAATATCTCCTTTACATAAACGTATAGTATCTCCTATCGCATAACCGCTATCTTTTCCCGCAGTACATTCAAATTCATATCCGGTTATGCGGTTCACTTCTTCCAAAATTTCATCTCCATTTTTTCCGTTTGAAAGAATGTTTGTATATCCGGTAACAATAATTGTATCAGATGTACCGTATAAATTAAATTTTTCTTCTCTTATCCATGTTCTTCCGTCGTTGGGATCGGCTGTTTTGGCAGGAGTGAACAGCGTTTCGAAAGGGATAGCTTTGTAAGAATTATCCATATTTATAGAAAGCGGATAGGACATTGCCGCTGTTTTAAATTCTATAACAAATTCTTTTATTAATTCGTTTTTATTTGCTTTTTTTTGAATTTCAACTATGTATTCGCTGCGAATCTCTTCTATCAAAGCATTTGAAAAAATTATTCCGCCGGTAATCCCTGCCCCTCCCGAAACCGCAAAAACAATTAATATTTCAAAAGCAAACATAACGGTTATATGAAATCGTTTCATACCCAAACAATGCAGTATCATAGCCTCACGGATTCTTGTTCCTCTGCAATATACAGTTATTGAAATAATTATAATAAAACCTGCGGAAAGCGCTAATATGAGTATGAAAAGTGATATTCGAGTAACATCAGAAATTCCCGCTTCTGCGGTTTTATATCCTTTGTCGTTTACGATGATTTCAAAATTTTTAAAATCTAAGCCGTTTTCAATCGCATCAGAAATGAAATCCGAAATATACTCCGAACCTTTTAAATTAAAATCCAATCTCGCAACACTGTCTTTTGTTCGGCTGACAATTCCGTTATATTCTCTGTCAACCAACGAATCTCCTCCCATGAAATTAGCCCAATCGTGGAACAAATCACATATAGGTATGTATAGCAAATAAATATCTTCACCAGAAACCGATTCATAAATCCCCTTTACTTCATACTGTCGGTAAGCGTTTGAATTGGAAACTTTATAATTTATATGTTCACCCACATTCAACCCGTACATATCAGCAATTGTTTTGGATATTATGATAACAGCGTTTCCGTTGTACACATCGTCATCACTGAAATTTTCTCCTTCGATTATTCTATATGAACCGTTCAAAAATTCCTGCTCCATCATTAAATTGTTGACAGCCAAAACAATGTTATTTTTAATATCTATTGAGGGAAGAGGATCAGCGGAAAGAATTTGATTATCAGGTAATTCAAACAATATTTCTTCTTCTGCAAGCATTCCCGCATTCAGGGATATATTATAAGCGTAAACCGAATCGGATTTTAATAAAATCGATAATTCATCTAAATTCAGCAATTTACGGAGTGAAATTTTAATTCCTTCCGGAGTGATATCGCTTTTAGGAATTACTGTTGCAATAATCGGATATTCGGTAATGAGTTTTGATTTCGCCGTTTTTCCAACATTGTATATTTTACCGCAAATTACGGTGATTAAAACCATAATAAATATTACGGTTAAATATAAAAGATTACGAACAGGCATTCTTATTAGGTTTACACAAGCTCTTTTCAACAGATTCATTCTATACTTCTCCCCAGAACCCGCATTACTACAAGATTTCTGATATATATTTTTATCAAAATGTAAGATGAGAAACTTGTCAAAATAACACATAAAACCGCAAAAATAATAGAATTTGCTAAATAAGAAACAAATTCTTTATTTGGTTTATCAGTTCTGTTTTTTTCAGCTTGTATCTCAAAATAATCATCCGATGTTGTATTGTAATATTCCGAAGCTATTGAATCTGATTTTAAATATCCGTTTATAGTATCCATTCCGAAATAAGCGCTGAAAGTAAAAAACATAGCAGATAAAATAAAAGCAGCCAATGCGATAATTATTATTTCAAAAAAAAATGAATTTACCGTTTTATTTCTGGGATTACCTAAAGCCGATAAAACACCAATTTCATTAATACGTGATTGCAAGTTTAAAAATATTATTACAAGGAAAGCAATATTTCCGCAAATGACCAGCAATACAGCGGTGATTTGTGTCATAACCATCAGCTTTGATAAACCTGCAGTTATATTTTCAGGAGTGAAAAGTACAAGAGATACTTCAGTATATCCCAATGCGTGTAAACGGGATTCCAATTTTTTAACAGTTTTCTCATCATTATATTTTAGACGAAAATATACTTCTGTGGGTAAAAAAGAATCTCTGGAAATAGTTTGATATGTGGAAAAAGGTATATAAACGGTATTTTCAGGAATCTGGCAGGTATAATTTGCACTTCCTGTAAGCTTTTCATTTATTTTGTATATACCTCCTACAACAAAATTTTCTTTTGATAAAACGCTATTATATCCGTTATTATAAAAAAAATTTAATTTAAGAGTATCTCCGAGTTTTATATTGTTTAAAGAAGCAAGCGCTTCCGAAATAACAATTTTACATTTCCGATCCTTATTGTCATCAATTTTTATCGCTGAACCGCTGATAATCGATACATTTCCGTTTATAACGTTTTCAGTTATATCCATAGAAGTACATGCATTAAAAGAGAATGTCAAAAAACCAATATCAGAACCATCCTTTTTTGTATTTTCTTCAAAAGACAACGGTAAAATCCCCTCGATTTCGCAAGTGGAATTATACAGCGCATATACATCCGTTATCAAACCAAAATTTTGTGCTATGTAGTCAATTATGTTTATTTTATAAGGAGATTTACCTGAAGAAGAATACGCGTTTCCATCAGTGATTTTTACGGTACCGTTCAAAGTTCCTATTTCACGGTTTATAGCTTTCGAACATAATGAAACAGCAAAAATACTCCACATAAACAGTATTAAAACGGTAAATATAATTATAAAAATTATTATAGTCCTCATTGGGATGCGAATAAGATTCCGAAGAGCGTATTTCATCTAATCTGTTTCCTTTTGGAAAAGAACATATTTATATCCCGCATTTTTATTACAAATTTCGCATTTTTTATATATCATCATATATTGCCTTCCATTGTATAATGTAACCGGCGGAGGCATTTCATAATCATCAACCGCCTTATGCTTTTCGAAAACGGGAGCGAATTTACAAAGCGGATCAACTCCGTAGTTTACACACATAACATAGTGGTATTCCGATGAATTATAAGCTAAATTTGCGGTATGATTTGATGCTAGGTCATATTGAAATATATGTTCGCAATAGTTTTCATCTTCCAAAAAATAAATTTTTAATGTTTCCGCGAAAGCTCCTTCATGTTCTAAAAGACTATGTGAACATGAAGTAAAGCAAAATATTATGATAAAAAATACGGTTATCCTATAAATATTTCTTGTTTTATTTGATTTTGATAGTTCCATCATTGCAATATATAGTCTCCAGCGTTTTTATTTCTTTTACCATTTGCAAGAATTCTTCATCAATTTCAATTTTGTTTGCATGTAAATAGAGTTGTTTTAAACCTGAAATTTCGCTTATTGCGCTGTAATCCATTCCTTCAATTGTAAATGAAAGTGTTTTAATTTCTTTGCCTGCAAGCTGAGATAAACTTGTAATGTTTGTTTTTTCGATCCATAATTGAGATATTTTTTTAACATTGGTTAAAAAATCAAGATTTTTAATTTTGGTTTCCGCAATATTCAAATCCATTAAAGAAGAACAATTTTCGGGTAATATGATTTCTTCAAGATTATGGTTAATGGGTAGTGATAATGATATAATATTTGTAAATCCGCTAAAATCGACTGTTCCGAGTAAATCATTAAAAGATAAATCCAAATACTGTATTCCTTCTTCGGTAATAACATCAACAAGTTTATTTATATCCTGCAATCCGCAGTAGTTTATAAGAAGAGTTACAAGAGAAGGGTGTCCTTTGAGAAATGTAAGATAATTTTCGGAATTTTTTGTTTCTTTAAAATTTTGTATAACAGCATTTATTTCTTCGGTACTCGAATTTTTACCGATATATACTGATTCTCCCATTATGAATGCTAGGTCTGCGAGCGAAACGCCTGATGTATTTTCAATGTATAGTATAGAAGTTTTTCCCACCGCTCCGTATTCATTTAAAGGAGCAACGCTGATATTTCCGTAATATCCAAAATTTATAACAGCGTTATTTTCATACACTTTCACGTCGGCATTTCCAATCTGATCAAACCGTATATTCCGGTTACCGCGATGTATTGCTAATTTTCCTTGATAATCTTTAAAAAATATATTAATTGAACCGTCTTCATTGATTGTTTTTTCCGGTTTATCAGTATTCGGGAAAAGCATGTTATAAAATTTTTCATTTTCATATATTAAATCAGAATCCATATGATATTTTTGAAACCAATAACAGATATATTTCATGAACTCGACAATATTTGTTTCTTTCGATGTTTCATCAGGGTATTGGTTAAAAAAATCAATAATATATGAGTCGAGCATATATGTATTTAATTTAAGATCATTTTCAATAACAATAGTTTCATGCTCATATTTTATTTCTCGGTTCCCAATCGCATTATCGACCAAGTTTTTTATAATTTTATGTTCCTCGGTGTTAATTCCGGAATCGGCAAGATTGTCAATATCTTCACTGATGCGATGTAAATAGTCGATTATATATTGTAATTTTCCCTCATAGCTATCTTCATATTCTATAACAGAAATTTCGTGATCATTTTCTAATGTTTGCGAAATTGTGGGAATATCAATATCCTCATTATTTTTAGATTCGCATCCGATTAATAAAAGCGTTATAACTAATAAATACATTAAAATAATATAATATTTTTTCATGTTTTACCCTTTTTTACCCTTTCATTTTTTATAAAAACATAATAAAATAAAACTATAAGAATTATGTTCAATTATTTAAAATATCACCCACATCGGACTATCCCCTTTTATTCATTATTGATAAATAAAAAATTGATTGCTTGTTTTCAAATTTTTTGAATTTTTATATAAAATTATCGCCGGAGTTTGTTTTTAGTGTTTTTTATTTTGTTAATTATACATATATTTACATTCTAAAATAATTATATTACTATATTTGATATATTTTGTAAATATATTTATTCTACTTCTAATTTTAATTATTGGAATGAATTTTTAATTTTGTTCCGGAATTTCGGAAAAGGAAAAATAAAATGAACGGAAAATTTTATGAATATGACGCGGTAATTACGGAATCCGGAAAACAAGGCGGTGCTTTTGTTCCGTTCCCGTTTGATATTCGCAATGAGTTTAACAAAGGACGTGTAAAAGTCCATGCTACATTCGACGGTGTACCATACGAAGGGAGCATTGTAAATATGGGTGTTAAAAATATGGACGGTTCCGTTTGTTATATCATTGGAATATTAAAAGAAATTCGTATAAAGATAGGTAAACAGCCCGGTGATATTGTCCATATTACGATTTTTGAGCGTGAATAAAAAAATCTAAATTTTCCTAATGATGAATAAAAATAATTTCTATTTAATTCACGTTTCTACCGTCGGCGAGGCGGATTACTTCATCGCAAAGCAGTGCAAGCTCGGTTGAGTGAGTGACGATGATCACGCATTTTCCGTCATTCCGTGCCAGTGCACATAGTATACCGAAAATATTACGGGCGTTTTCGCTATCGAGGTTTCCGGTCGGTTCATCTGCGAGAATAATATTGGGGTTTGTGACGATAGCACGTGCGATTGCAACCCGCTGCTGTTCCCCTCCGGAAAGATTTAACGCCCGTTTTTTAGCGTATCCGGACGGAAGTCCGACTCGTTTCAATAAATCGTCTGTATAATATCCGGTTTTATTTTTTTCCGTTTTGGAATAAAATTTCAAACTATAGCGTTTGTTTATTTCCGCAGAAAGCTGGATGTTTTCGCCAACCGTGAGATGAGGGACGAGGTAATATGATTGAAAGACGACTCCGACATTATTACGGCGAAATTCGTTTTTGTCAAGCTTTGAATAACTTTCTCCCCGAAAGAAGATATCACCTGACATAGCCTTGTCAAATCCGGCAAGAAGTGAAAGCAGAGTCGATTTTCCCGAACCTGACCTGCCTGTGACAGCATAAACAGTGCCGGCTTGAAAATCAAGGCTTACATTTTTCAAAGCATGTACTGTTTCCGCTTTTGTGGTATAATCGTATGAAACATCACAGACAGAAAGCAAAGATATATCATTATTCATTCGCAATTATTACCTCCATTGGCTTTTTTGCCGATATGTATAAAACCGAAGCCGCTGAAACAACTACACCGAGTAAAAACGCTACGGTAAGTATAATTAAAGCAGTTATCGGAAAAGATAAGGTTTTTCCGCCCGAGAAATAAAAAACTATATTACCGGCTATAAATCCGGCGGTAAAACCGAAAAACAACACAATCGCTTTTTCTGCGGTGAAAATAGAAAGAAGCATTTTTTTCGGGCAGGAAAGCAGCATATATGCCGCCGCTTCCCTGCTCCTCACTCCGATCGACTGAACGATTATCAGAAACAGGAAAACATAACCGACAACAGCAATAACAGCGGCTATTATATCATTTAAATTCAACATCATTTTAATAGGGTAAATTTCTTTTTTATAATCATAATCGTCCGCTTGAAGCGAATAATAACGCTCGTGGAAAAATTCGTATGATTTTTCCATAAATGCTGAGGCTGAATCGGGAGTGGACATTATAAATTTCAGATGAAAAACTCCGGCAATGGGTGTTCCGGCGTAATTTTCATTTATATCATAATGCTTTTTCAAAACCTCATATGGTACATATGCACGGTACGAATCTGAAGCCACGATACCCGCAACTTTATATTCATATTGCAAAAGCTCGTATTCCGGATAATCCTCACATGCGAAGATAACGGTATCGCCGACTTCAAGACCTAAAACTTCCGCCGCTTTATCCGATAACAACAACACATATTTTTCTTTAGCGTTATCTGAGATATGATCTCCTTCAATCAATTCAATGTAATCGCAATATTCCGAATTCCGCACTCCCTCAATCAGCAGAGATTCAAGCATACTCATATCATCGATTTGCAAATCATCAATAAGCGTTTTCGGATCAAAATTTATTTGCCATAAATCTATCATGCTGGGATATGAAAGAAGTCCGCTGAACGATTCAATTTCGGGATATTCAAGAAACGGTTGTATATCTTCTTCGGTAATTATCACCGCATCACCGTAGCTCTTGCCCGACTGCGTTTTCAGCGGATAATATACAATGTTAACCGTAGTCACATATTTTTTTGAAAGTTCTTCGATTTTTTCCTCTCCGGCTATATGTGTTTTAACAGCAAAAACAATTGTCGCTGCGATTACGGCCGCCAACAAAAAAAGCGGCAAAGTAAATTTTATGAGCCGGCGGATATTTATAAAAATAAGATTTATAAAAAACACAGCGTAACTCCTTTTAAAGCCGGATTGTCACGGATTTGGTTTTGACGCAATTATACAATAAATTTACCGCGGAAGCAACCAAAACCACTGAAACCGCTATACCAGCTGCAGCGAACACCGCTTTTTCTCCGATGTTTTGTTCTATATTACCGCTCATTCTTACAGTTTCTGCTATAAATATGCTCGATGAAGCGTGTATGTTTTCAACTGATATTTGATTTGCGAAATATACAAACAACTTTTGCAAATACCCGAACATGAAAACAAAGCAGAACGCAGCTCCTAAAACGGCGGAGGGTATTGCGGTTATGATAAATTCTGTAAAAAAGCATAAAAAGACAGCGGAATTTTTTTCGCCTAAAGCACGCTTTAAAAATATTTCTTTCTGCCTTGATCTTACCATAAAAGTACCGAAAACAGATATCGCAATTACGGTGATTGCGGAAACCGCAAAACAAAGATAAAGTGATATACGGAAAAGGTCGTGAAGTCCTTCGTTCGAAATTTTATTAAGTTCGTTTACGGGTAACAAGGTAAAATCATTGTATACCGATTCGCCTAAAATTCCCGTAGCTTTTAGATTTTCAAGTAATTTACCAGCTTTTTCCCGTGTGACTCCATCTTTGAATTTCACATATAAATTATACATTGCATGAAGACTTTCGGCTTCTTTTGGAACACCCGAAGAATAAATCATATTTACAGGAATATCAAGGCTGCTTTTTACCTCAGCATTAAACGAAATTGTGCGGAATATACCGGCAACATTATATAAATCCCCGCCGGAAATTTCAAAAGAAGAACCGATATTTAATCCGTTGAGCTTTGCCATTTCTTCATCAATCAAAACAGAATTGCTATCATTATAATAATCTTCGGCGGTAAGATGCCTGCCTTTAACCAACATTCGTTCTCCTTTCCGGAAAGCATCGTCGTATTCGCTTTCCAAAATAACGGTCCACGGCAACTGATTGTTTTCATTTTCACTCTTTTTATATGAGCTATCGTATGAAAAAAGTTTTGTTTCCTGTTTGTATTTCTGTGTCGAAAAAGCTTCTTCAACTATTTCAAATTTTGGAAGCATCCAAAGCAGATATTCGCCTGTATCTCCGATTTCAGCAGAATAAACTTTATCATCGGTTCCGGTTGAATAACTGAGCGCAATACAGTAATCCGGATAGGGTAAATCGAGCATAGCAGTCAACATTTGCGCGCAATAAAAGAGAAGAGCAGAAAAGGTTAACGCGAGCGCTCCAGCAAAACATACCAAGGCAAAAACCGCATATTTTTTCCATAAACGGCTGACATTCAGGAAAGCATTTCTGTTTATATCCGTAAAAATACGAAAAGTTTTGCATTTCATATCATTCACCTTCCGTATTAATATATTCCTGATAAGCGTTTGATGACATAAATGAAAATGCGGATTCACCGCAAGTAATGCAATCGGCGCAGTAAATATAAACCGTGATATATTCTCCAGAGTCACCGCTTAAATTCACGGTTTTGTATATTTGATATTTTGCAGGAGTATGATTTTGCGGCTGCGAAAGCGTTAATCCGCAGTTTTCGCATAATGCTATGTGGGTTTCGCGGTCTTTTTTATAAACGGATGAAACATGCGGACATTCGTTTCTGTAAGAGGTTATATCTTCGCTGAAAAGCTTTGATAAAGGTGTTTCTAAAACTTTAGCAAAATCTTCCTCTCCCTCTTTTAAAGCCATGATATCATCCGAATCATATTCTTGAATTCTTGATTCCGAATCGCAGGAAACAAGCAAGAAAAAAAGAAAAAGAATTAAAATTACCTTTATGTTTTTCATTTTATTTATTTTCATAATACCAATCAAACGGATCGAAACTTATTTTAGATTCTGTATAGTTTTCAGAATCGCCGGAAGTTCGCAATCCCCTTTCCGTTATATTGGCAAACACTGTAGTTATATAACATCCGGCTGGAAGAGAATCGAGCGGACGCAGATCCGAACCGGAAGATTCGTGAAGCGTAAAAGATTCGAGAGATGTAAATTTCGATATAACATTGAGATCAATTTCACCTTTTCCGCCTATTTCCAGCTGCTTGATTCCTGAAGGCATTTCACCAAGGAAACTAAAATCACATTCCGGAGCGACAAGCGAAAGAGATTTTAACGATGTAATAGATTGCAAAACTTCAAGATTATTAATTTTTGTGCGGTTGAATTTTATCGATAAATTTATTATTCCAGATTGTCCCGCAAAAATGGCTGCGTCTGAAATTTCGAGATTGTTTAAAATAACATTTTTCAAGTTGCAATCCTGATTAAAAGCGATTTTTGTCAGGGGAGCGCATCTTATCTCTAAATTTTCAAGCTTTCCGAGTGACGATAAAAAAGTTAAATCCACTGCTGATGTCATGACCAAAGTCAAGTTTTTCAGTTCTGTCAGATTTGAAATAAATGAAAAATCGGCGGCCTCCGAGTTGAAATATATGCCTAAAGTTTCAATGTTTTTAAAGTATTTCAACGCGGAAACAGAATCGCCGATATTTTCTTCATATGAATATAATTTACCCCCGAAAACATATCCTTCCGAGGAATAGGACTGCATATATTCCTTTTTGGTTATGTTATTACCGACAATATTCACCGAATTAACTCTGTCAAGATGGTTTTGTGTTATTTCGGCGATGTTTTTTCCGGTTAATGTTTCAAGTATATGTATTTCAGATTCGGATAGAATGGCTTCATCAAACACATAATCGGTTGAATCAATTATTCCGGGGATATCTTCTTCGGTTTTTTTGCATGAAATCAGAACTGAGCAGATTATAAACAATAAAATCAAAAAGCTTAATATTTTTTTGTTTGAAAATCTATGCGAAACGTTTTTGTAATATCGGGGAATCATTGTATTTCTCCTCTTATGGTTATAAAATTTCTCCGTTATCCATGCGTAAAATAATATCTGCATATTCCGCAATTTTTGGATCATGGGTGACAATTAAAAGAGTTTGATTAAATTTTTCTTTTGTCAGCAATAATAGTTCTAATAAATCAGAAGCGGATTTTTTATCTAAATTTCCCGTAGGTTCGTCCGCAAATATTATTTCTGGTCTGTTTGCCAATGCCCTTGCTACCGAAACTCGTTGTTGTTCACCGCCCGACATTTCGCTTGGAATGTGATGAATTCGATCTGAAATTCCAAGTGTATCACATAAGTTTGATATGTAATCTTTGTCCGGTTTTTGGTTATCCATTAAAACCGGGGTATATATGTTTTCAAGCGCTGTTAGTGTGGGAAGCAGCCCGTAATCTTGAAAAACAAAACCAAGTTTTTTTCTTCTCAGTTTTGCTCTTTTGGCTGATGTGAATTTGTATATATCTTCATCATCAAATAATACTTCTCCCAGCGAAGGTTTTTCAAGCGCACCTATAGCTCTGAGGAGAGTGGATTTCCCACTACCCGAAGCACCTGTTATCGCAGTAAACTTATTTTGAAAAATTTCAATATTTATATTATGCAAAGCATATATTTTTTTATCTCCCTGTGTGTATACTTTTGTTAATTCTATAGTCTGTATCTTCATTATACTCTCCTTATATAAAGAATAGTGGAATATCAAGACTGCGTTATATTGATTATATTTGAAATTCTATATTGGAATATACCTGTAAGTGCTAATACAAATTGCAATCGAAAACTACCGTCATATATTTTTTCGGGATTTTCTTCAGTTATGACAAAAAACACATTCAGGGTATATGTAATTTTTCCGTTATTAAAACCTATTTTGGTTATTTTATAATCATTTAATTTTGAAGATTGTTTCGTTTCAATAATGTATTCTATCATTCGAGCATTATTTTCGTCTTTCAATTGTTGATTTTTTAAGTTATCGTCAAACAATTCGTATCGGTTATAGAATATTTCTTCTGCTTCGGTATAGCTGAAGTTGAACCTCATATCCAAATACTTATTTATAACATAAAACTGCATAGCTATGTTCAAACAAATAACAGCCATTATTACTACCAAAATTAATAATAATAAATAAGCATATCTGCGTTTACGTGATTTTTTTATTTTAATATCCATAATGTAACTTCAATCCTTAATATTCCGAATTGATGATTTGACCGCGAATATCAAAATAAAAATCATACACAATATAATAACAGGAAATTCCATATATGAAATGGTAAAATTACTGTATTGGTACAGATTCCGCTTTTCTATTTCCCGGATTATGTTTGCTATGTACAAACCATATCCCAGAAAGAAAACCGAAATTCCAATGATTGCTGTCACCGCAATGTATAGATAATTAAGCTTTTTTATCCTATCTTTTTCATAACCCAGTTTGTTTAAAATTATAAATTCATTTTTGCGATTGATCATTTTTTGAGAATGAAGCAGGAACAACGCGAAAACGGAAATTACGCATATGAGAACGCTCATTGTCCCGGCTATCCGCATTGTCGTTATATTAAAATGCTTGAATAGAATTTGTTCTTCCCTTTGATTTACTACTTGAATATGCGGGTTATAGATTGCTTTATGGATCCTGTTGTCTATTTCAATGTAATTTTCATCAGATAATGAATCATCAAGATATAAATACAACTTTTGCTGATGCGTTGATTTATCTTCGAGACTCGATATTGAATCCATATTCATGTAAAATTCTGGTATATATATGTATAATTCCGGATTATTCGAATAATCTGACGGCGTGTTATAGTTCAAAGGATAATTTGTGAGAATCGCTCCTATTACCCGAATTTGCGGAGTTTCTGAAATAATTGTAATGTTTTCACCTAAAGCATATTTACCTGTACCATTTTTAAAACTGTTATCAATCACAGCGACCATATCAGAATCCTTGAGCACATCATTTAAATCTCCGGCGGCAACAAGATGTTCGGTTTCTTTTAACGTATATTCATTCAATTCAACAAACTGAACTTTTTCGCTTTCAGCATCTTCATTTTCGCTTTTACACCAATAAAGGCTACCTGAATAGTTTATTAAATGAACTTCATCGAAAAATTCGGATTCTTCAAGATTTTCACGCAAAATTTCCATATCATTGGAATTTTTTAATATTGCCAAGCTGTATATTAAATAATCCGCTTCAGAATAAAGTCCATTTATGTAAATGGAAGAATTTAACGAACTTGTTGAGTACAATCCGATGATAAACAACGGAAAAAAGAATAAAAAAACTAGAAAAACAATGTATCCTTTGTTTCTTTTCATATTAAGAAGATTATACTGAAGCGAAAACAATTTGCCGCGCAGATAAAATTCGGAAGACTTCCTTACAAAGGATTTATAAACATACTCTGATTTTAATGCACTGTACAGCAAAATCAATATCAGCGATACAGCCAAAACGCCGAAAAATAATGCCGACGAATAAAGCAGCATTTCGGGTTTATATCCGGTTTCATATGCAGTGAAAGTAACAAAAAAGCTGTATGTTTTGCTTTGATGGGTAATCAATAGGGGAAAACCTATGACCGAAAAGATATAAGACAAAACAAACGCCGGAACCCCAATCATTATACTTTCAAATAATGGTATCAACGGAACAAAAAACGGAGACAACCCAACCGCTCGGATTTTACGGTAGTCTTCTTTTTCATGCTGCGATTTAAGTTTCATGGAAGAAAAAATGCATATAAACGAGAAACACAAGCCGAATATGATAATTCCTATTTCACCGGAAGATAGTTCATATATGTATTCTGCCCCAATTGACCCATTCCAAGATAAATCAAAACTCTCAAATCCGAGTTCCAGCAGTTGATGATAAAAAGAATCACTATTTTCTGTATTTCCAAAAGCCACACTGTTATATGCTCCGGTTTGCGCTTGCAATGAATTCATCAACTCGCTGTTTGCCATAATGATAAATGTATTGAATGGTATTACATGATTATTTGGATTTTGATTTGCGAAACATCCTTTTATACGCAAGCGAAGCGGATTTCCCGTTAAATCTGAAAGTCTGGGAAACGAGATTATATCGTCTTTTATAAATGGAGCAAGGTAATAATATACATACTTGTTTATATACACCTCATCTTCTTGCAATGTACTCGGATCATATCCTGTTTCATCAGTGTAATATTTCGCAAGATTGCATAAATTCGAAATATCTACCATAAGAAGTTGATTATGCATAGGCTTGGAATCGAATTCCATGATATCATTTTCATACAACGAATATAAATCAATATAATTCGTATACAGGTCAACGGTTACCCCTGGCATAGTATAAAGTTTAGGTACTACATGATTGTTTTTATCATATAAGTTAAGCATATAACTAAAAAAGTTTATCTGAGTTTCATTGCTTTTTCTTCCAACAAAAGCATACATTACAGAGCAGCTTATCAGCAATCCGCTCAGCATAAGCGAAGCGAAGATAATAAGATAATTAACCCACCGTTTTTGTATGTTTTTGAATATGTACAGAAATATAAATTTCATTTTGTCACCTTTTATAATATATCCCCTGCCAAAATGAAAGCAAATTGGCAGGGAATAATTTTAATAGTTTAGAAATACCAATCTAAAACAGACCCGTTGGAACAAACTGCTCCTTTATCTTTATTACATTTTTCGTGAGTATGAGCGCATTCCCCACTATGCGGAAAAAAGACATCAGAACCTTGCGGATAAATATATCCACAAGCATCACATTTTCCGTAAGTATTGTGATCTATATATGTGTAGTTACAACTCGCT
This sequence comes from Eubacteriales bacterium, assembly GCA_031549925.1. Lineage (GTDB taxonomy): Bacteria > Bacillota > Clostridia > Oscillospirales > CAG-272 > JAVBPA01. Next base: position 88,477 of record JAVBPA010000030.1, on the reverse strand, counting down.
GTTGTTGCACCAAAAGGCCAAAAAGGAACATAATATGTAAAAGTATGTGTCTTTCTGGTTGTAACTCCCCCGCCGCAATATGCTGTTCTTGCACTTGAAAAGCAGTTAGGAGCCGGACATGCCGATGCAGCAATTGAAAATACAGAAACCATTATAACCAAACAAACTATTAAGTTTATGATTTTCGTAAATTTCTTGTTCATTATTTTTTGTCCTCCATAATTATTTTTTGAAATTTATAACATTTTGTTTAAAAGATAAAAATTATTAGTTCTTTCTTTAAACATCATTACGAACCTTTCCCATTGGACTATCCCCTTTCCATTCATCCACGATTTCCGGTAACCGGTTACCGTTTTCTCGAAAATTTATTTGAAAAATTTTTATGTAAAAGCTCTCGTCAGAACATATACATCATTTTAAAAATTTCTTTATCGTAAAAATTTTACGAACAAAAATAACTTAAATTTTATATATTTATTTCGGATTATTTATATTTTAATTGCTTATATAAAAATTTTATTTATATTACGTTAAATATTTTTGCTTTCATATATATAAGTTCGATTTTTAACAAAACGAAACAATTTTTTTGCGTTATTTACAATTTTTTTACAAACATTGCCGAATTTAAATACATTCATTTATGCTTTTATTTTTTTAATTTTAGATTTAAACTGAAACAAAAACGAAAATAATAATAAAAGATAAAATTAATAATTATTTGTTTATTAATAACAATTAAATGGTATCGGTTATTTTCACTCCTAACTCATATAAAAATCATATTCGTTAAGATCATCAGAAACATGTGTTTAAAATTGTATTGCTAATCCGTTGCGGTTGTTTTTGCAAATAGTATTTTTCAAAACAATAAGATATGGTTATAATAATTATAAAATTTTTTTGTTATCCATTTATCGTTTTTATCAGAAATATGATTTTTTTGTACGCTATTTATTTTTCAAAAACTCAATTAAAAAAGCAAGATTAATTTTATTTTTATAAAATATAATTAATACAATTTTATAATCGACAAACACGAAATAATTTGATATAATTAAAATATAATTAAAAAGTTCCAAATAGTAACAGATGGATTATTAATTTTTTTTTACAAGAAAGAAGAAGAAATGATTGAAGTACAAAACCTGACTAAAAATTACGGTAAGTTAATAGCTAATAATGATATATCTTTGAAAGTTAATCCCGGTGAATTGACTGTTCTCCTAGGACCTAACGGCTCAGGAAAATCCACACTGATAAAATGTATATGCGGACTTCTGCGTTTTAAAGGAAACATAACAATCGGAGGTTATGATAACCGCAGCTCAGAAGCTAAAAGGATTCTTGGTTATATTCCGGAAATGCCCGCTCTTTACCCAATGCTCACGGTACACGAACATTTGGAATTTATCGCACGGGCATACGAACTCAATGATTGGGAAATTTTAGCCGACGATTTATTGCGGCGTTTTGAACTTGATGATAAAAAAAATAAATTGGGCAAAGAATTATCAAAAGGAATGCAGCAAAAAGTCAGCATTTGCTGTGCTGTTCTGCCAAAACCTTCAGCGGTAATATTCGACGAACCTTTGGTAGGACTTGATCCCCACGCTATCCGCGAACTTAAAAAGCTGATATTAGAAATGAAGCGAAACGGATGTGCTATGATTGTTTCAACACATATGATAGAAAGTGTTGAAGAAAATTGGGATACTACTTGCATTATGAAAAACGGGAAAATTGTCCGCGCATGCCGCAAAGATAAATTAGAGAACGGCGAAGATCTTGAAGGTTTATACTTCTCTATCACAGAAGATAAGGGAGGATTATAAATTGATAAGCCATTTTTATTTATTACGCACAAGCTTAAAAAACAGAATTAAAGAACTATTTAAAAAACCCGGAAAATTTATATTGTATCTGTTTTTAATCTTATTAATTATAGCAGGCTTAATAGGTGCGGTTTTTGGTTCAATTCAAAACGAACAGTCAATCCCCTTATTATATTTTACTCCGATCTTTTTTGGATTCTTATTAATTTTTTATATCGTCAGTATTCAAAAAGGACTTTCCTCCGGCGATTCTATTTTTGAAATGAATGATGTTAATTTATTGTTTGTTTCACCTGTAAATCCGCGTGCTACCCTTTTGTATGGTTTAATAAAACTCATAGGTATGTCTTTTTGGGCTGGATTTTTTATATTATTCCAAAGCACCTCTCTTTCTTATTTCGGTATAAAATATAATGGAGTATTGATATTATTTTCCGTTTTTATTTTAAATATGGTTGTATTAACACTTTTATCACTTGTTATTTACAACGCGACAAACGGTAATTCTTCCCGTAAACTTTTTGTTCGGATATTTGCTTTTGTGATATTAATTCCGCTTATTATATTTTTTGGTTTGCAATACTTTCAAACAAAAGATCTTCTTTCTGCTCTTGAAGTTGTTGTTAAATCTCATGTTTTAGCTGCTGTTCCGTTTATAGGATGGGCTTCGGCAGGAGCTGTTGCTTTAATTGAAGGTGAGCTTTTAGCCGGATTCGGATGGCTGGGACTTCTTGTAATTAGCGGAGCGGGACTTTTCATTTACATTATGTACAGCCGTTCGGATTATTACGAAGATGTACTTGTTGCTACTGAAACCGCTTTTGAAAAAAAACGTGCGGCCGCTGAAGGAGATCTTCAATCGGTTGCTTCAACAAATACCAAAGTTAAAGTGAAGCAAACCGGATTAAAAGGTATCGGAGCGCGAGTCTTTTTTTATAAACACATGCGTGAAACTTTCCGTCAGAATCGTTTTGGTTTTTTAAGTTTGCATATGTTTATAACTGCTATTATTATGATTATTGTTTCTTTCTTCCTGCGTAATAAAATTGATGTTATACTATTTCTTCAAATACTCATGTGGATGCAAATTTTTTTGATTGGAACAGGACGGGGATTATTGGAAACATATTCTCATTATATTTATATGATTCCGAAATCATCTTTTGTAAAATTAATTTGGAGCAACATGGAATTGATGCTGCGTGAATTAATAGATAGTTTGATTTTATTGGCAATTCCCGGTTTTGTATCAGGCAGTCATCCGCTTCATATTTTGGGAAGTGTATTGGTATATGTTGGTTTTTCTTTTTTATTGCTCGGTATTAACTATGTATTTTTACTCTGGCTGGAAACTAATTTATCAAAAGGTCTTTTAATAGCGGTTTATATTTTAGCCGTAATTTTATTTATTTTACCCGGATTAGCGGCAGCTATAATTATAGGGGTAACAATAGAAGGACTCGCCGGAGGAACTATAGGATTATTGGTTCTCACAGTTTGGGAATTGATTGCGGGAATCATATGTTTTGCTTTATCAAGAAACATTCTTCGTAACTGCGATATCCCCAGCGTAAAAAATTAATATACTTCTGATGTTTATCAATAATAATTAAAGGAGATTGTTTTGTGCGTAAAGAAAAAAACGACTCTAATTGGAAATTAAACGCAACATTTTTCATAGCAGGACAATTTTTGTCCATGTTTGGATCTATGCTTGTTTCTCATTCAATTACCTGGCATATTACACTAAAAGAGCAATCCGGATTAATGATAGCAATTTTTACTTGTGCTTCTATGCTCCCGATGGTTTTTATTTCACCTTTCGCAGGAGTTTGGGCGGACAGATACAACCGAAAATATTTAGTAAACATCTCCGATGCAGCAATAGCTGTAATAACACTTTTAGTAGCGGTTTTTTACAAATCCGGAATTCACAGCATTTGGTTATTATTGGCAGCGGTTATGATTAGAAGTATAGGTCAAGGTGTTCAGCAACCGGCTGTCAGTGCTTTGATCCCGCAAATTGTGCCGGAAGAGCATCTAACCCGTTTTAACGGTATCCAAAGTACAGCGCAATCACTTATTATGTTTGCTGCACCGATGGCAGCAGGTGCGCTTTTGACTTTTTTGCCTATTGAAACTATTTTTTTCATCGATGTTGTTACTGCCGTAATCGGAATAGCAACAGTATTCTTCTTTGTTAAAGTCGCAGGTGTTCCTAATGCACAAGAACGCAAAGCAGGTACCAAAACATATTTTCAGGAAATGGCGGAAGGTTTACGTTTTATCGGTAGTCAAAGCTGGTTAAAAACATTGTTTATTTCCACAGCTCTTTTTTGTGTTTTAGCTTCACCCGCAGCTATGTTAACTCCTCTTCAGGTTGCTCGTACATTCGGTGACGATGTTTGGAGATTGACAGCAATAGAATTAACGTTTGCAATCGGAATGATGGCAGGAGGAATTATTATTTCAATATGGGGTGGCTTTAAAAACAAAGTGCATACAATGATCTTAGCTTGGTTACTTTTTGGTTTAGCAACAGTGCTTTTCGGAATTATACCAAATTTTTGGTTGTATTTAGGAACTATGATCTTTTGCGGATGTACAATGCCGTTTTACAACACGCCGAGTATGACACTCATTCAAATAAAGATTCCTCCGAATCTTATGGGCAGAGTATTCAGCGTTATCGCTGTAATTAACGGAATTGCAATGCCGATCGGAATGGTATTATTCGGCCCGCTTAGCGATATCGTTAAAATCGAATTGCTTTTGATAATCACCGGAATTCTTTTGATTGCGGGAGGGTTTGTTTTATGCAAACGCAAAGAATTAATAAAAGCGGGGCAAACACAAATACAACCCGAAATCAAAACAAAATCAATCGAAAATGAAATTGTTTCTTAATTAATTTTTATTATGTAAATCGAAAATTTTAATAAAAAGGTCTGTTATTATGATTGATAAAGCTTAATCGTAAATCAGACTTTTTTATTTATAAATAATCAAATTCCGACACAAAATTTTAGTATTAATAAATATTAATATATCACCAATGTTTTTTATTGCGTTAATATTAATAAAATTGGAAGTTATATATTTATATATTTTTATTTTTTATAAATAATTTAATAAATGTGTGAATAATGTGTTGAATTTTTTAGAATTATATATTATAATGTTTCCAGCATGAATATCGGATGCAAAAACGTCCGAATCATAATTAACGAAAGGAAAATAACGGGAAATGACAAAAACCAGTTTGTTTCAAAACAAGAAATATTTTATATTTCTAATCATCACGGTTTTTATTATATTTTCAACGGTATTATTCAGCTTGCCTTCGTCCGCCGATACAAGTGTGGAAGAAGATTCTGTTACCTCAGAAGATATTATAGAAAACGAAGCATTGGAAGAAGAAACACAATCCGAAGAAATTGAATATCAAAGTAATTTTTTTGCTACTTTTTGGGCACTATTACCTCCCCTGATTGCTATAGTACTTGCACTCATAACAAAAGAAGTATACATATCGTTATTTGTCGGAATAATCACGGGAGCATTGTTATATTCCAATTTTAATCCTGAAAAAACAATACGTTCAATATTCGAAGTAATGACTACAAAATTAGGAGATTCATGGAATGTAGGAATACTCATCTTTTTAGTTTTTTTAGGAATTATTGTTTCCCTTATTACAAAAGCAGGAGGAAGCGCGGCTTACGGTAAATGGGCTTCATCCAAAATAAAATCTAAAAAAGGAGCTTTGCTGGCTACTTTTGGTTTAGGAGTTTTAATATTTGTCGATGATTACTTCAACTGTTTAACAGTAGGAAGCGTTATGCGGCCTGTTACCGATAAATTTAAAATATCAAGAGCAAAGCTTGCTTATATTATAGATGCCACCGCAGCGCCTATATGTATAATAGCTCCGATATCCAGTTGGGCAGCGGCTGTTACTTCATCGACAGAGGGAACAGGAATAGACGGATTCCAAATGTTTATAAAAGCAATTCCCTACAATTTTTACGCTTTGCTTACAATAGTTATGATCATAACTATAACATTGTTAAAATTTGATTTCGGCCCGATGAAAAAATCCGAATATATTGCTGAAAACGGAATAATAGGCGCGGATTCTTCGTATGAAACATCGAGTTTTGTATCTCCTAAAGGATCGGTACTTGATCTTATCATCCCGATAGCAAGTCTTATTGTCTGTTGTATATTAGGTATGGTTTATACCGGCGGTTTTTTCGAAGGCGTCAGTTTCGTTGATGCTTTTGCAGGTTGCGACGCTTCTGTCGGACTTGTTTTAGGCTCGTTTATAGCTCTGTTAATTACATTTATTTTATACATACCCAGAAAGATTATTACTTACAAGCAATTTACCGAAAGTATTCCCGAAGGTTTCAAGGCCATGATTCCGGCGATACTTATTCTCATATTTGCATGGACTCTTTCCGGATTCTGCCGTGATAATTTAGGCGCGGGAGAATTTGTTTCTTCAATACTTGAAGGTAACACTTCAGCAAGTTCATTCCTCCCTGCTCTTTTATTCTTAATAGCACTAGGTTTAGCTTTCGCCACAGGAACATCATGGGGTACATTTGGTATACTTATACCGATAGTAATCGCTGTTTTCCCGGAAATGAGTGAAATATTAGTAATATCAATTTCAGCTTGCTTAGCCGGTGCTGTTTGCGGAGACCATATTTCCCCGATTTCAGATACAACAATCATGTCTTCGGCCGGAGCGCAAGTAAATCACATAGAACATGTATCGACACAAATTCCATATGCTTTGCTTGTTGCTGCAATATCATTTATAGGGTATTTCCTAGCCGGATTTATAAGAAACTTTTTTATTGTTTTACCCATTTCTATTGTTTTAATGATATTTGCTATTTTTGTTATGAAATTATTGTTTGCAAGAAAACATGCATAATTAATTTAAAATAATTGAATATTTAAATAAAAAAAATCTGTCGTTAAATCTAAATCAACGACAGATTTTTTTGGTGCACCTGAAGGGATTTGAACCCACACCCAAGTATTATGGACTAGAACCTGAATCTAGCGCGTCTGCCAGTTCCGCCACAGGTGCATATAAATATGATATAATCATAAGCTAAATCAACGTTTTTGATTATATCATATTATTTTTAAAAAGTCAATATAATTAATTGCTTGTTCCGATTTTCCTAAAAACCGTTTTATACACTCTCCTGATATTTTTCAATCATTTTATCCAGAGTTTTTTGAAATGCTTTTTCGTTTCTAGCATAGAAAGAAGCAAAATCTTTTGAACCTGTACTTCCGGTATTCATTAAACTGCGCAGACACCAAAATGCGTTTGATAAATAAACATAACCAAAATTATATTTTATACTGTCTTTTATTAATTGTAATGTCTGTATAGATTCATCATCTCTTGAATATTTAATCTGAAGAGCAACTTCAAAATAAGCCGGAGTAACTCTGCGGTAGCTTTCCGCTGCGAGAGCTTCCGTAGCCGCGCCCGTTAAATCAAGACGGGTACAAGTTATCGGAATACATAAAAGAGTGTGACCATCCTGCATATATGTGCCGTATTTTTCTTGCAGCGAATCAAATTTGGGATAAGGTATAATACCGAAATCCGATTTCATTTCACGAAGTCTGTCACATGCTGTAAATTCGAAAAGCATAAACAATGCGCGGTCGTCCATAAATATTTTTTCGCATGTCGCTTGATCTTCCAAACTGTTACGCGGTACATGAACACTTTGTGTTTCATACATTAATGAGTAAATTGTTTCAACAATCGATACCATACGATTATTATTGAAAGCAAGAACCGGAAAACCGTCCTCACCCATTTCTGTTATGTTTTGTCTGAAAGCGGGTATAAACGCGTCAACAGAATTATAAGGAGTCATAGCTGTTCCAAACGCGTCGTTATCATCTTTTTTACCGTTTCCGTTAACATCTTCATATATATTGGCTATTGTAGATTTATATTTTTCAAAAGTCCAATTATTATCGTTAACAGTTGTATACAATTCCGATATATTATATCTTTCCGCTACGGTTTTATTAAAATACATACATATCGCCTTTGAAGTAGTGGTCATACATATATCACCGGTCATAAAATATACGCTTCCGTTAAATGTCATTTCATCCTGAATTGATTGAGTCCACCAAGGCTGCGAAAAATCAAGATATTCAACTTCGTTTAAATTATAAAACAACCCTTCCGACATCATAGTAACTATATGAACGGAATAACCTGCTATAACATCATACGCGTCATTATCCGAAGTAATATCAACTCTAATGCTGTTTAATTCCTTTCCGTAATCTGCGCTTGTTCCTCTTTGAATTAATTCATAATCAATATTGAGTCGTTCTTCTATTGATAAATTACGATTATAAATCGCATCTTCAACAATATCTCCGGAAGCTTCTTCAGCATAAAATTCCGCGTTAAAATAATCACCGCGGATTAACATTCTATATTCTGCTCCTTCAAAATTCAAATCATTCGGCAATGAATCCTTTGTTTGTGAACGTTCTGTTTCACCTTCTGTTTCATTAATAGAATCAGCAGTTGTCGTATTTGTGTCATCATCAGCAATATTTTCAGCACATCCTATAACTACAACCGATAATATTGATAAAAACAATAATATGCTTGTTATCCGCAAAATTTTCCTTTTCATTTTAACCTCTTAACAAAAAATATTATTAAATATAAATATGAGAAATATAAAAACATCTTGTTTTTTATCATATGTATATATTTTATATATTATAACAATTTAAATTAATTTATCAATAGATTTTTTGTAAAAAATAATATGTCATCTTTAATTTACAATTAATTTCAGATGACATATTATTCTATGATTTGGAAGATTTTATGATTTTTAAACGTGTAAATTCTTCTCTTTCTTTCTCTTCTAAATAAGAAGAAATATATTTAATGGTATCTTGAGTCAACGGAATAACAATATTTTTTAAAGCGTTTGCTCTTTTTTGAGTTTTTTTAACCGCGTAAGCCAATCGGTAAACAGAATTTTCGACTTCTGCCAATTCCGCGCATAATTCTTTTACTTTTATAAAATCTGCAAAAGCTTCATCAAATGCAGAATTTGTTATAGTATAACTGTACTCCGAAAACTCCATTTTATTTTTTTCAATATCCACAATAGGTATTTCAACACCCATAACAGAACGAAACTGTACTTTTAAGCTATTGTCAATTTCAACTTCCCGCACTATATCCGTTATAAGACCCATTGTAATATTAGCCTTTTCTAGTGCATGATAAGCCGTGCTGAATACTATGTCGATTTGATTTTGCAAAACTTTTGCACGTTCTATCAGCATCATCATTTCGCGTATTAAAATATTCCGCTTTTTATCCATTAAATCATATCCCATACGGGAAAGCGCTAATGAACGTTTTTGTGCTAATAAATTACTCTTGGTTGGTATTATCACATTTCCCATATTTTTATCCTGTGGTATTATGAAATCGTACGATTTTTATAGTACTTATCGATTATCTTATCATCTATGCGGTCAAGTTCGCTTCTTGGAAGAATCGAAAGCATTTCCCAGGCTAAATTTAACGTAGTATCAATACTTCTGTCTTCATTTATACCCTGTGATAAAAACTTTTCTTCGAACATTATACCATATTTTATATAAAGTTTATCAATCGGAGATAATTCATCTTCTCCGATAACAGAAGCCAGAGATCTTGCGTCTGTAACTTTTGAATATGAAGCGAATAATTGATTTGAAACTGCCGAATGATCTCCTCTTGTATAACCTTCCCCTATACCGTCTTTCATCAAACGCGATAGAGATGATAATATAGCTATACTCGGATAAATCCCCTTTAATTCCAAATTTCTGTCAAGAACAATTTGTCCTTCGGTTATATATCCTGTTAAATCAGGTATAGGATGGTTTATATCATCGTTCGGCATTGTCAGTATCGGAAGTTGTGTGACAGATCCTTTTATTCCGCTGATGATACCGGCACGTTCATATAAGGAAGCCAGATCAGAATATAAATAACCGGGGAATCCTTTTCTGCTCGGTATTTCACCTTTTGAATTTGATAATTCACGCAGAGCTTCTGCGTATGAAGTCATATCTGTCATGATTACCAATATATGCATATTATGTTCAAAAGCAAGATATTCTGCGGCAGTCAAGGCACATCGCGGTGTTAAAATTCTTTCTACTATAGGATCATTGGATAAATTTAAAAACATTATGACCCGGCTCATAACTCCGCTTTCTTCAAAAGCGTTTTTAAAATAATTAGCTATATCATTTTTTATTCCCATAGCAGCAAAAACTATACCGAATTCGCAGCCTTCGTCGTTTGTTATTCTCGCTTGACGCACTATTTGTACTGCTAATTTATTGTGTGACATACCGTTACCGGAAAATATCGGAAGCTTTTGCCCGCGTATCAAAGTAAGATTTGCGTCTATTGATGAAATTCCCGTTTCGATAAAATTCCGCGGATATTCTCTTGCGACCGGATTCATCGGCTGACCGTTTATATCGCGGCTGACAGACGGAAATATCGGCGGCAAACCATCCGCAGGTCTTCCTATTCCGTCAAAAGTTCTTCCTAATATTTCTTTTGATAAATCAAGTTTTAACGGATGTCCGCGGAAACTTGTTTTTGTATTTGTAAGAGATATAGAAGAAGTTCCTTCAAAAACTTGCACTACACAAGATTTATTACTAACATCGACTACTCTCCCTGTTCTTTTTTCTCCGTTATTAAGAACTATTGTAACAAGTTCATCGTAAGAAACCCCGTTTATATTTTCGAGAACTACTAAAGGGCCACGTATTTCTTTAATACCTATATATTCAATCGGCATTTAAATTGCCTCTTTCCGCATTTTTATTAAAAAGCAGTGAATGATCTTTTTCCAATTGAATCATCATTTCGTCTATATCGATTTTAATTTTTGTAAAAAGATTTAATTTATTGTTTGGGATATCGTACTTCATCTTAATTAATTTATCAAAAAATCCTGTCGCGATTATTTTGGACATAGGTACACCTTGTGATACCAATTCTTTTGATTTGTCATTTAAATATAAAATTACATCCATCATAAGATATTGTTTTTCCAGCGTAACAAATGTATCTTCCGGATGAAAAGCGTTTTGCTGTAAAAACCCTACTCTTATCATTTTTGCGGTTTCAAGAATAAGTTTTTGTTCGTCCGCAAGCACGTCGGAACCAATCAATTTTACAATTTCCATCAATTGATTTTCTTCATGCAAAATAGAAATAAACCTTTTCCGGTAATCTATAAAATTACTTTTTACATTTTTGGCATACCATGTTTCCAAATCTTCCGCGTACTCGCTGTATGAAGTATTCCAATTTATCGCAGCATAATGGCGTGAATAAGCTAAACTTTTATCAAGCGCCCAAAAAGTTCTGACAAGTCTCTTTGTATTTTGAGTAACTGGCTCTGAAAAATCTCCGCCTTGCGGTGAAACTGCCGCTATAATAGTAACAGAACCTTCTGTTCCGTTTATATTTTTACAATAACCCGCTCTTTCATAAAATTCCGATAAACGCGAAGGTAAATAAGCCGGAAATCCCTCTTCAGCCGGCATTTCTTCAAGTCTTCCCGAAATTTCTCTCAAAGCTTCAGCCCATCTGGAAGTAGAATCAGCCATTATAGCAACATTATAACCCATATCACGGTAATATTCGGCAAGTGTAATTCCTGTGTATATAGAAGCTTCACGAGCCGCTACGGGCATGTTGGAAGTGTTTGCTATGAGAACGGTGCGATCGGTTAAAAGTTTACCATTTCTGGGGTCAACGAGTTCTGTAAATTCTTCTAAAACCTGAGTCATTTCATTTCCGCGTTCTCCGCAGCCGATGTATACAATAATATCTGCATCGCTCCATTTCGCAAGCTGGTGCTGCATCATTGTTTTTCCTGTTCCGAATCCTCCGGGTACAGCCGCTGTTCCTCCTTTTACTATCGGAAACAATGTATCAATAACGCGTTGACCTGTAATCAAAGGTATATTATTAGGAAGTCGGTTATTTACCGGACGCGGTTTTCTAATCGGCCATTTTTGACATAAGGTAATATCTACGGTATTTCCGTCATCAAGTAAAAGCTTTATAATTATATCATTTATTGTGTACTTGCCGTTTTTCACCGCAAATATTACTCGTCCTTTCAAACCGGGAGCAAGCATACATTTATGTATGATAGTATCACTTTCAGGAGTTTCCGCGTAAATAGCCTGCGGAGATAAAATATCCCCTTCTTTTACCAATACATCAACATCCCAAAGTTTTTCTCTGTCTAACGGATAAACATCAATTCCGCGCGGAATATATTGTCCGTAATTACTTCTTATAACTTTTAACGGTCTTTGTATTCCGTCAAATATATTTTTTAATATACCGGGACCCAGCAACAAGGATATAGGAGAGCCGCTGCCGATGACCTTTTCTCCAGGAGCAATACCGGACATGTCTTCATACATTTGTATTGTTACAATATCACTAGTAATTCCAATAACTTCACCGATTAATTTAGAATCTCCTACATATACCATTTCCTGCATACATAATGTTTTAGCATTTTTTATAAATATAACCGGTCCGTTTATTCTATAAACTTCATACGATATTTTATCGTTTGTAAAATTCATTTTTATACCTTTTACTTATTTATCAACTGTTCTCTCATCAATTGCTAATTTTTCATTAGCCGCTAATTTTTCATTAGCTGTTAATTTATTATAAGCTGAGCTGATTTTTTAAACCATTCTTTTTGATTTTCATATTCAGAGTCAAGAGTATCGTTATATAATAAAGATCTATTAATATACTCTATTATAAATCCTCCGATTTTTATATTATTATCTGTTTCAATTGTATAAGTATAATTTAATTCGGAAGCTATTTTATTGATTTTTTCTATATCTTTACTGTTTGCATATATTTTTACGTTTTCATTTTCGAATGTTTTTTTCCCGTTTTCGAGTTTTTCATATAAATATTTTATATATTCTTCACTCGAAACGAATTCTGCCAGCTTTTTATATAATTCATCGAAAATTTCAATTTCCATTTCGACTCGCTGATTGATTAAATTGCGCTTGTTTGAAAATATTATTTCGCTTAACCTTTTTTGTTCCAAATTCTTTGCGCGTGTCAGTTCAATATTTATTTCGTTTTTCATATTTTCAGCAAGTGAATCTTTAATTCTGGAAATTTTTTGGTTTTTTATATTTTCCAAATTATTAACGATAGAATCATACTCAGCATAAGCTTCGGATAAAACCTTACGATTTAAAGCATCTATATCGATCTTTGCCATAATGTTTATTATTTCTCCGGTTATGTGATTATATATTTATTCCTATAGCTTCTTTTATATATTTTGCGATATTGTTTTTTCCGCCGTTTCCGTGTCTGTCGGGTATTTCAATTATCAGAGGTCTTGTTTTATTCAGTTTAATATCAAAAACCAATTCTTTACATTTTGAGATTAAATTTTCGGTCATTAAAACAATACCGATTTCCGGATTATTTATTATATCATTTAACTGCTCGCGTATTTCCAATTCAGTATGAACAACAATACCTTCGATACCCGCTAAACGCATTCCCATAAGAGTATCAATATTATCGCTCAGCAAATACATTTTCATTTTATTATAACTTTCCGATTATTTGAATTGATATAATAAATCCGTATAAAGCAACGCCTTCAGCCAATGCGACAAATATCAATGAACGTACGAAATTTGCGGAATTTTCTCCTGTTGATCCAATAGCCGCACTCGCGGAATTCGCAACAGCAATACCTCCGCCGAGACATGACAATCCGACAGCCAATGCTGCTCCTATATAAGCAAGTCCGTCACCCAATGATTTGCTTTCAACCGGAATTTCAGTTTCCACCGCTGTTTCTTCCGAAGATTCTTGTTCATTCGAAGCGAAAAAGCTTAATTGCAAAGCTGAAAATAATACACATACCAATCCAAACAAAACTAAATTTGTTATTATAAATTTTTTCGCTTTTAATTTTGTCATTTTCTTTTTATTATAAAATAGAAAAGGAACAGTTATAGCTGCGATAATAATTGCCGGAATTATATAAAGATAAGTCATAATAATTATACCTGCTAATATTTAAATTATTTATTTTTTTTGATTGTGGTAAAAGTCGGCGAATATTCTTTGCCGTTGCCCGAGTAAAACCGCGAAAACATTTCAAAAAATTCAAGACGGAGGATTTGTATACCTACAATAAATCCTTCAAAACCTACAACCAACAGATTTCCGAAAATTATTACAATCCAGTTCGTTCCGCCGTTAGCCGTTTTAGCTAATTGAAATACTGCCAGCATCATTCCAGCATGGCTTAAAACAAACGCTCCTACACGTATAAATGATACTGTGTTTGTCAAATATGACAGGACAACTTCAAATCCTTCGAAAAAGTTTTGTAGTACAAATTCGACAATTTTTTGTTCATGATTTTTTTTCTTGTTAATAAGATTTGAAAGAGGTTCCGAGAAAAAAATCAACAGGAACGGAAGCATCATAAAACATAAACCATATAATAAAGTCATTATATTTTTTTGTAATATCAAATAAAATATCGCCCAAACCGTTACCGCCCAATATAATACTAAACCGGCAAGACCGTTGCTTCCGAATAATATTTTAATATAATTTTTTTGCTTAATACCGTTTATTATGTTTAATAGCATCGCAATAGTTATCATAATCATACCGACAGCTATAGATGAAGCTAAAATAGTATTAATATCTCTCATAGGGCGAATAAAACCGTTTATAACTTCTTCAAACCCGAAAAATGAACCATAAACAAAACCAAAAACTGTTGATGATACACCCAGTGTAGAAATAACGCGACCGAAAGAAGAATTTTTTGCTTTAAACGAATATAAAATACCTAGCAAAACAAGCAAAATTCCCTGCCCTACATCTCCGAACATGGCTCCGAATAATATCGTATATGACAAAGCCACAAAAAAAGTAGGATCGACTTCATTATAAGCAGGTACACCATACATCCGTACAAATTGTTCAAATGGTTTCGCGAACCAATTGTTTTTTAATTTTGTCGGAGTCGGGATTTCAATATCGTTTTCATCTTCGACCGTAAATGTAACATCTTCAATATTTTTAATATGTTCTGTTAAAAATTTAATTTTATTATTCGGAACCCATCCCGAAAGGCAAAAAGATTTTGTAAATTTTGATGCGTATCTTCTAATTTCGAATGCGTCATGAACAAATTTTATTGAGTTATAAAAATTCGTTATAAAATCTTTAGCTTCATTTTTTTGGGTTTCATACGATTCTTCAAACTTTTTTTCTTCGTTTTTGCATTCCGCTATACGGTTTTCTATATATTCATATGCTTGCAACGGAGTACCATGAGCTTCATCAGATATTCTTACTCGATTAAAATCGAGTTTTGAAAATAAAAGATCCACTGTATCAGAATTACTGCACGGAGTTAAATACATAAGCCAGGCATATTCTTTATTTAATGCTGTAGTATAAAAAACAAAATCCGAAGCTTCGTATTTTAATAAACGTTCATATTTATCGCGTGACATTCTGCCGAAACGGAATTTATAATATGTAAGCGAAAATAAATCATCTAAATTTACATCAATATTTTTTAATTTGTCAAGTTGATTTAAAACATTTTCCGAATTTATGATTTCTGTATGAACATCATTAATTTTATTTTGTATACTATATAATTCGCCGGATATAAATTTAAATTTTTCAATTAATTCCGGCATATTGTCAACATCGGAAATTTCGCCTGCTTCGATTTTAAAACTGGTAGAATTTAAAAAATATTCAATATCATCGAGTATTTTATCGTAGGGATTAATTATATTATCTTTATTTGCATTTTGTATTAATTTACCCAACGCCCGCGAAGATTCTTCAAAATGAACAACACCGCTGGAAAGCAGAATCTGTGTTATTTCATCAAGTTTTTCGTCGGGACCCATGACACTGAATAATTTCATTTTTTCAATGCTCAAAAAAAATACACTCCCTCAAAATCAAACCTCAATTATTTCTGATCTTTTTTTCATTTTATCGTATCCTATTATTTTAGATATAATATTGTTTGGATTTATACTATACCGAACGCTTTCTATTATAGTTATAAGATTTTTAGTTTCAATAAGCTTTAAATTTATATACGCCAGCACCGAATTCAAGGAAGGTTTTCCGTATGATAATATTCTTCTGCAATTTGTATACGAATGATCGTAATAAAAATTATCTATTTCAATATTTTCAATTTTTGCGAAATAATTTTTATATCTCGATGAGGCAAGACAAATATATACTTGATTTTCATCTGTACAATTTATCATTTTATATATTAAACTTTTATTAATTTTATATCCGTGAGGAATAATAAGCTTTTCTATTTCTTCCGGCGGCATATTAAATCTTTTTTTTATTCTGATTATAGTAACAATATTTAAAAAATCAATTTGACTTCCTATTAAATCATAACAATTCTTTTGTTCCGTACCGGGTAATTTTTGGATATTCGTGTATAATTGTTTATAATAACTTGAATATAAAGCTGCTTCGAATTCACCGGTCATTTTTTCAAGTGACGGATTAAATGATTTTAATACCTGATAATAAGGACTATTTTTTAATACTTCGGTGAGGTCTCCGTAATTTTTAGCGTTACTCATCGCTTTATAATCAAGCTTGCTGATTTCAAAAAGATAAGTGGGAACACTTAATATAAATTCCGAACTGATATTATTATTTATATAATAAACGCAGTCAATAATCTGTTCAATTTCAGCCTGCCTTAAAGTCGACATAATAAAATCTTTTGATCCCGGAGGCATATAAGTTGAAAGCTGTAAAAGCTCCACAAAAATATTTTTCTTTATTACAGTTTCAAGCTGTCCCCTATGAACCAATCTGTCGTCGATATCAGACATCAAATTCGAATAACTTGTTTCGTTTTTTAAATATCTGGCTATTTCATTGACATTTTTTAATTTTACTAAAACATCATAATCCTTAACAGTTATTTCATTTCCCAGTTTGGTTTTAATTTTCGCTGTAACCGCGCTGTATTTTACTGATGTACTCATATGATTACCGCCGGTTTTAACATTTTATATATCTATATTTTACGATTGTTTATAATAGCTGAAAACATTTCTTCTATCCAAACATCTTTTTTTAAATTAAATATCTTGCTTTGTTTTTCTATATTTGATTGGTATTCGCTGTATAAATCATCAATATTTTTATTTAGATTTTTATCTTCATCGGTTTTTATTTTAGAAATTTTTTTCCCGGCTTCAGATTTATAATATAAAGTAAGTTCTTCTATTTCTTTTTTTATATCAACATCAAAGCTTTCGGCTTTTTGTTTTGCTTTACTTACTATTTCCTTTGCTTTTTTATCTGTCTCGATTATTTTTTTTATTGTTTCTTCCATAGCTGTATAACCTTTTAGAATTTTTATTGTACATGAATACAAGAGCCATTATAGCTCATAATGAACAAAATGTAAATGCTTAATGTCAACAATAATTAGGGTAGTTGTTTATATATTTTTTATGCAATTTTAAACTTTATGACTTTCATTTTTAATTAATATAAATAATATACTGTTTATATATTAACAAAGATACATTTTTATATATTCAACTTTATTTTTTAATTATTTATAATTTATAAAAATATAAAATATGCAAGTTCATATAAATATTCTTTCAATTTATTTTTATATTATGTCTTTTAAACAATACTTTATCAATCCAGCCTTTTTTGTATTTCAACGATATATAACCTATTGCAGAAACAATAAAAGCTCCAATAAAATCGACAATTAAATCTTTCATTGTGTCCGCAAGAGCGGCTTGACCCATTAACATTTCGCCATCCTCAAGCATATATTTTTGCATATTCGTTTTAAACAAGCTGTCTATTGTAAATTCATAAAATTCCCATATAACTCCCAGTGTTATAGCAAAACATAATGTAAACAAGGCTACAAATATAGGGCTTAAATTAATTGGTATTGAATCCGTATTATTTAATAAACTGATAAAAGAATATCCGAATGCACCTATCATTGCCCCGCTGAATGTGTGCAATATCGTATCCCAATAAGGTATGGAATAATAAAACGAACGTACTTCCCCCAAATAAATCGCACAATATAAAAACACTGTATAAAGCAATAACATCTTTGAAGGTATTTGAATATTAATTTTTTTTGTAAAAAATCCGGGAAGCATCATTGCCGCCATTCCTACGATACATTGAATCAGCATCAGTACATAATCGCTTTTGACACGCTGAGATATATTTCCGTTATTTTCGATACCAGGTGACAAGATAATCATCAATATTATAAAAGCCGAAGACAAAGCAAAAGAAATAAATATAAAAATACTTATATTTTTTAGATTGAAAATTTTTTTAAGCATAAATTTTTCTCCGTTAAAATTTGTTTAAATATTGTATTATTATATCATAAAAGATTATATGCTATTATTTAATATTATTTTAATTTATTATTAACATATGTATTGAAATTTATTATAGAATGAAATGATATAGTTATAAACAAATACTTATTTAATATTTTTATTGAAAATCGGAAAAAATTTGAAAGATATATTACAATCGGTTTCTCAATGTAAAGATTTATAAAAATATATGTTGGAAAAGGTGTAAAATATGAAATTAAAAAAGCCGAAAATGATTATTTTCGATTACGGAAACACTCTACTTTTTGAACCGGATTTTAATCCTGTAAAAGGAAATACAGAATTATTTAAATATATAACAAAAAATGAATATAATCTGACAGCCGAAGAATTTCAAGAAAACGCAAATTTTTTATTTGAAGAATTAGCTAAAGTACGTGCTATGAATTATGAAATAAATGAATTGCAATTTCAAAGACTATTAAACGAATATTCCGGTGTTGAATTTTCAATTTCATATAATATAGCCGAACATATTTTTTGGGAAAATTCAACTTCCGGAGCGGTAATGCCTTATTGTGAAAAAGTTATAGATTATATTAATACAAATAATATCCGAAGCGCGGTTATCAGTAACATAACTTTTACCGAAAACGCTTTAAAGAGCAGAATAAACAGATTGCTGCCGAATAATAAATTTGAATATATTATGACATCAAGCGAATATATATTCAGAAAACCTCATCCTATATTGTTCGGAATAGCTGTTAAAAAATCGGGTTTATCCGCCGATGAAATATGGTATTGCGGAGATAATATAACAGCGGATGTCGAAGGAGCTTCGGGTGCTGGAATTATTCCGGTTTGGTATGAATGTTTGGAAATAGAAAACCCTTATAATATTAAAGATATCGGTAAAAAACCAAAATGCGAACATTTACATATTAATTCATGGCTTGAATTAATAAAAATTTTGGAAGAATTGCAATAAACCGAAATAATATAAAAACGTTTTGCGATTAATTAACTACCCGCAAAACGTTTTTTAGTTATATTAAATTACAACAGAATTTATAAATTTATTTTTACGCCGTTTTTTCAAATATAAACTATCAATTAAAACGATACTGCCAAAAACAACTAATCCGCTAATTGATACAGTAAGACCGACGGTAAAACACTCAGGAAGATAAACCATTCTTATATCATGATATCCCGAACCTACTTCAAATGAAAGAAGAGAATTTAAACATTTTTTTATTTCGGTTTTTTCTCCGTCAACATATACTTTCCATCCCTCATCATACGGAATCGTAGTAAATAATGTCATACCGGATGATACGTTTATATTACCTTTGATTTCTGTATCATAAAAATATGTTATATCCATATTATTTTCGGCAAGTTGTTTCATGATTTCAGAAAATAGTTCCGTATCAAGATAATAGAAATAATCAACGCTGCTTTTTAAATATATTTCATCTTCTTTAGGAGTCATTGATAAAATAACTTCTTCTCCGTCGTTGTATTTACCTAAAGTCACAACACGGTAAGTTTCGTTTCCGAAAAATGTTCCGATATCAGTACCGTTAACCTTCATATCAACTTCTCTTTTATAATCCGAAGGAAAATAGCAAAAAATTTCATTATCACCTACAGCCGTTAAATTGAAAACCAGTTTTGATGTTATTTCCGAATTCGTCGGAGTATATTTTTTATGTGTGGTTGTAAAAGTTATTTCCATGTTTTCATAATCGATATCTTTTGATTTAAGCTTTTTAAATAATTCAATAGTTTCTTCAGATCCCAGCATTTGTGTGACAAGTTCATTTAAAAATAAAAATGGAGTTGCATGTTCATCGGGATCTATGTTATAAACATTTTGCTTTACACCGTAAGCAAGCGAAAGTGAATATGGATTATAAAAACCATATAATTGGTCTGAAGCGTTTTCATATACCTTATCATACATCCAGCCGGTTTGCTCATCTGAAAATATAATATATTTTATACCAAGCAAAGCATCGGAAACGGGAGTTCCTCCGAGATATTTACTCCAGTGTGATTTCGAAGAATATCCGAATTTATTTAACAAATCAATAACAGATGTATTAAGCGTTGAAGTGGAATTGGAAATTCCATAATAACCGAGAGCCATCGAATCGTTGGTTTTTTTATGCGAATTTTTTTCCATCCTATAAAATTTCGAATTATAATTATCTAAATCATATTTTTTCATAAAATCGACAGCCGGCTGTACTTTGTTCATATATGATACATAACCTGTCCGGCTGCTGTACACAACATCTGCATCGAGGGCTACTTCGTCAAGTAAACCTGATATAAACAGTTCTAAACTGACAGCTATTAATAAAATTAATTTTGCGTTCGCTTTCATTTGTCCATGAGCTATGGGATATAAAATCACAGCATGGACAAAAATACATGCTATTGAAAACCAAATACATGAAATATCCCGAATCCAGGTATAATCCTGTTTTTGTATAACTAGTACTAATATCCCGATTATAACACATGATATCAATATATAATTATATTGTATTTTTTCCAAATGTTCAAAAGCTTTATATGCCAAAACAACAAGGAAGAAACAAAGCATAAAACTATAGCGGTAATTAAGCCAGTTTGGTTTTTGAAAACCATGCCATATAATATCAATTGTAGAACCATTAAAACTTAAAACTAAAGCAAGAACCAAGAGCGCGCTGAATATTTTTTCACGTATTTTAATTTTTCCCGACATGAAATATATCGGAACTAATATTATAGTCAAAACACCGCAATATAAAAACGGCAAGCCTTCCGGACGGACAGTATCATAAGAACCTGGCAGCAGCTTTGCCAGCATGTCCAATAAATCAAATTTTTGAAAAAAATTATATTTCGGATCAGTAAATTCGGTTTTACCAAAAGTGAGTGAAACATACGCAGGATATAATACTACCATTGCAATAGCCAAAGCTATAACGGAAAATACAGCTATACGCACCAGAGATTTTATTAAATGATACTTTTCTTCATAAAAATTATTTTCACCTTTTTCGTTGTGTGCAAAATAATAATAGAAAAAATACAAAAAAGTAAAAATACACATCATATAACCGATATAAAAATTTGTCATAGCGCAGAAAGCAATTGAAACGGTGAAAAGAATAAACCTGCGTTTATTAATCATCTGTTCTATACCAAGCACTACAAGAGGCAGGAATATCATTTCATCTATCCACATTGTATTATGTGCCTGAACAACCGCGTAAGAACATAGCGCGTACATTGTTGAAAATATTACGCAATTTATTCTTTGTGTTTTTTTAGCTATATTTAAATATAAAGCCAAAGTAAATCCGCATGAACCTACTTTTAATAAAATTATTGTAAGAAGCGCTTCTGTCATATGGTTTTTAGGAAAAAGTGCGACAAGCATAGAAAAAGGACTAGCGATATAATAGGCAAAAATACCCATAAATTCTCCGCCTAAAGCTCTGCTCCATGAATAAAGCATACTTCCGCCGTTTAATATTTTATTACGAAGTTCTTCAAAAAAATAAACGTATTGTCCGTTTAAATCAAGAACCAATACGGATTCTTCTCCGAAAGGCCATACCTGCATTGCTATGTATATAAGCCACATCAACATAGCGGGTAAAACAAAAGCCGCTATGTACATCGGCACATTTTTGTATTTTAAATTTTTTATTTTAGGTTTAATTATTTTATCAGTATTGTTATTTTTGTTTTTGAAAAGTTGTATTTTTTGCTTTAATATGTTATTCACTATATTTGTTTCACTCCGTTTACAGCTTTTATGTTTTTTTCGATTTTTTCACGGGCAACCACAATATCATGTCCGCACCCGGTACATTTAATTCTAATATCGCTGCCTATACGTAAAACCGTAAATATATCGCATCCGCAAGGATGCTGCTTTTTCATCAAAAGCGTGTCACCCGTATTAAATTTTATTATTTTCATATTAAACTCTTATTTTTATAATTATAATGATTAATTATAATTAATTAGCAATTAAATGTCAACTCTATTGAAGGATAATTTGTTTGCGAGACAATATTTCGATATTATCAAACCATACAATATGTAACAATAACTATTATTAAATAATATAATATTACTAAACATGCATTGGCATTAATAAAAACAAAGAGAGATATCATGTCAAAAAATTCACATGATATGAGAAATCATATTAAAACAAACACACAAAATCCATACATCAATTACAATAATTTTTCCGGTTGTAAAATGGCTGGTCCTCCCGGACCTAAAGGTGAAACGGGACCTGCCGGTCCTCAAGGAATTCCCGGTCTTCAAGGAGCAACAGGACCTCCCGGTCCGCAAGGCGCTATAGGACCGCAGGGGCCCCGGGGTGAAATGGGAATTCAAGGAGAAACAGGTTTAACAGGGGATGTAGGACCAATCGGTCCCGCAGGCCCGGCAGGACCGGGATTTCCGGCTAATCCGGGAGTATATTACGCAAACGGAAACATTACTTACAATGCGGGTGCTTTGGTAAATTATCCTAATACTTATTTAGCCAGTCCTTTAATATCGCATCCGAATCAAAACGATTTTATATTTAATACTTCAGGATTATATTATATATCTTACTATATTCTCGTTTCAAGCGCAACTTCCGCTCCATATTTTTTACAGCTTTTATTAAACGGATCATCAATTTCTGAATCCGCGGTCGGGAGTACCACAACTGCCGAGAGTATTACGGGAAACTTTGTTTTAAATATAACCGCGGGAGATAGAGTAAATTTTCGTAATGGTTTTAACGCTTCAATCACCACACCAGGAACAGGAAACGCAACTGCCCGTATAATTTTTATCCGTATAGCTTAAACTTAAGATTAAGCTTAATCTTAACATTAAACTAATAAATTTGTTCAATTATTTAAAATAGTTTTAATAGTTATATATTATATTTAAAACATAACTTCTTTTATAAAAAAATAAGAGGTTATGTTTAATTTTTGCATTTTTTATAAAATTTATTTGGTATTATATTTCCGCTAGCTTCATAGAATTTAAAGGAAAACAAAAATATTTTTGCCATTTTATATTTAAATTAAATTAAACGGTAATAAAAATAATATTTTTAAAATATATATATATCATGAAACAATATAATACTATTTAAAAGTATAAAACTATATTCGGTTATACAATTAAACGGAGGAGCTAATATATGGATAATTATAACATATACCGAGATATTGCGGAACGTACTAATGGTGATATTTATATCGGTGTAGTCGGACCGGTTCGAACCGGTAAATCAACTTTTATCAAACGTTTTATGGATACGCTTGTCATGCCGAATATAGTAAACGGTTATGATCGTGAAAGAGCTAAAGATGAAATGCCTCAGAGTGCCGCCGGAAAAACAGTAATGACAACAGAACCAAAATTTATTCCCGACGAAGCTATTGAAATATCGGTAGCAAACAGTGCCACATTGAAAGTACGCATGATTGATTGTGTTGGTTATATTGTGCCGGAAGCTTTAGGACATATAGAAAACGGTCAACCTAGAATGGTAAGAACTCCTTGGGAAAAAGATCCTATACCTTTCGACCGCGCGGCAGAAATCGGAACAAGAAAAGTAATCGCGGATCATTCGACTATCGGTGTTGTGGTAACTACTGACGGGAGTATCGGTGAAATTCCCCGTTCCGCTTATATAGAAGCGGAAAAAAAGGTCATCCGTGAATTAAAAGAACTAAATAAACCTTTTGCTGTCATCTTAAACAGCGCTGATCCGTCAAATCAAAACAGCATAGATTTAGCCTACAGTTTGGAAGAGGAATATCAAGTACCGGTCGCTCTTGTGAATTGTCTGGAATTAAATGCTGAAGATATAAAAAACATTCTTGAAATGATTTTACTCGAATTTCCCATACGCGAAATCGGTATTTCAATTCCGAAATGGGCTGTTTCGCTCGGTGATGATCATTGGCTTTCAGAATCGATTAACAATACAATTCTGACAGGTGCATCAACTATATCAAAAGCCGGAGATATTAATTATTTTACTGACAATATAGGTGAAAACGAAAATATTTCATCGATAAAAATCAAAAATATAGATTTGGGTACAGGAAACGCTTTGCTTGAAATCGCTTTAACCGAAGGTTTATATTATAAAATTATTGGTGAGCTTAGCGGATTTAATATAACAGGAGATGAAGAATTAATAACTCTTTTATGTAATTTATCCGACATAAAAAAGAAATATGAAAAAATCGCACTGGCTCTTGACGAAGTTAATGAACACGGGTACGGAATTGTTACGCCTTACATAGAAGATCTGCGTTTGGAAGAACCGGAGATAGTACGTCAAAGCGGCGGATACGGAGTTAAATTAAAAGCTTCCGCTCCTTCAATCCACATGATTAAAGCAACAATTGAAACCGAAATTAATCCCATGGTTGGAACAGAACAGCAATCTGAAGATTTAGTAAAATTTTTACTTCACGAATTTGAAGAAGATCCCAAAAAGATATGGGAATCAAATATATTCGGAAAAACCCTGCATGAACTCGTAAATGAAGGATTACATACAAAATTGGCTCACATGCCCGACGACGCGCGTATTAAAATAGGTGAAACCCTGCAAAGAATTATTAACGAAGGTAGCGGAGGTTTAATCTGTATCATTTTATAAATATAAATATAAACAAAACCTTTTTAATACTTTTTATTAAAGAATTGTAATATAACAATTTAAAAAAAATCCTGCAAGTTTTAAAGCATTGCAGGATTTATATTTATTATATATTATATTGTAACTCTGTTTTATATAAATATTTTTATAAAATTACTATATTTCAGCAAAATATTTTATTGTACGAACCATTTGGCTTGTATAACTGTTTTCATTGTCGTACCAAGCGACTACTTGAACTTCATATAAATCATCGGCAAATTTTTTAACCATTGTTTGTGTCGCGTCAAACAATGAACCATATGTGATACCGATAACGTCAGAAGAAACTATTTCATCTGTTGTATAACCGAATGATTCGGAGGAAGCTGCTTTCATAGCTGCGTTTATGCTGTCCTTTGTAATATCCTTGCCACGAACAACCGCAACAAGTATTGTTGTGGAGCCTGTGCAAACCGGAACGCGCTGAGCTGATCCGATTAATTTACCGTTTAATTCCGGAATAACAAGACCGATAGCTTTTGCCGCGCCTGTGGAGTTGGGAACTATATTAACTGCTGCTGCTCTCGCGCGGCGGAGGTCACCTTTGCGGTGCGGGCCGTCAAGAACCATCTGATCGCCTGTATAAGCATGAATTGTAGACATGATTCCGCTTTGAATAGGAGCGTAGTCATTTAAAGCTTTAGCCATAGGAGCCAAGCAGTTTGTTGTACAGGAAGCCGCGGATATAATTGTATCTTCGGGTTTTAATATATTTTCGTTTACCGAAAATACTACAGTGGGGAGATCGTCTCCTGCCGGAGCGGAAATAACAACTTTTTTAGCACCTGCGTCGATATGAGCTTTCGCTTTGTCTTTTGTTGTATAAAATCCTGTACATTCAAGTACAACGTCAACTTTTAATTCGCCCCATTTTAAAGCGGCAGCGTCTTTTTCTGCGTAAATTATTATTTCTTTTCCGTCTACTATTATAGAATTATCTGTCGATTCAACAGTATGACCGTCATAACGTCCTTGAGCTGAATCATATTTTAATAAATGTGCAAGCATTTCAGGGCTTGTTAAATCGTTTATAGCAACTATTTCATAACCGGGAGCATTCCACATCTGACGAAATGCAAGACGGCCTATTCTTCCGAATCCGTTTATAGCAACTCTAACTGACATCTTATATCATCCTCCGATATTTTATATAAATTAATAATATTTGCATATTTATATATTACCAAAAAAATATTGATTATACAATAGACTTATAGAAATATTTTAATATTTGTTACAATTTGTCATAATTGTTTCATTTGTTATGTATTGAATGAAATATTAACAAAATAATATAACAAAAACGATGTATTCGTGTTATAATTAAAGCATCTTTTTATTAAGGATAATTATAATATGAAATATCATACTCCTTTTGTTATATGTAACATGGACGGAATAATAATTTATAAAAATAAAACAGCGGCGGAGATTTTTAAACGTATACGCCGCGGAATGAAAATCGAAAAATTCTTAGATGAAAATAATATTATAAAATATAATACTATAATTTCTGAAAATAAAACGGAAACGGTTAAAATAAAAACAGATACTGTTTATCAGAATGCTGTTGTTTACCGGGATTTTGAAAAAAATAATATATATTTTATTTTCCCGATATATCTGCAATTTACAAAATTCGGTTCTCCTGCCGTTTTAATTAAGAATATTATTTTAGAAAACATTTCGGATATATTAAATATTACAAAAAACAGTAATGTTAATATTGAATTAAAAACCGATGAAATAAATATATTACGTAATAAAATAATTGAAATTATAAATAAAATAGATGAAAACAATCTACAGCAAAACCAATTTAATTTGAATAAAATACTTAAAATATTCCGCGCACAAACTATGATTTACGCAAGCGAGGCAAAATATGATTTTAATATGGATATTATAAATATACCTCAAGCGGAATATTATAAAATGGATTTTCTTTATGTTTTATCGGAACTTATTATAATAATATATATTTTGTGTGAATTAACCTCATCAAAAAAAATTACATCCAGTGTTGAAATTGATGAATTGGATCTTGTATTTAAATTTAAAACAAAAATAAAAAATCCTCCGTTTTATATTAAAAACGCGGAAAATATTTTAAAAATCGCAAAATATTATAATTGTGATATTACAGATATTTTAATTTTTGAAGCTCTTATAAATTTGCAAAACCACAAAATATTATATAGTATAACCGAAAAAAATGATGATAATTTTATAATTAATTTTTTGGTTCCGCTGCCTTTTAGCAAATCGTTCGGTATGATACTCCACCAAAACGATGATCCGGTTATGGAAGAAAAAGAAAAAGAAGCAAATGACATTGCTGCCGTTCTGTTAAAAAACAT
Source organism: Eubacteriales bacterium (assembly GCA_031549925.1). Classification (GTDB taxonomy): domain Bacteria; phylum Bacillota; class Clostridia; order Oscillospirales; family CAG-272; genus JAVBPA01. The sequence continues at coordinate 60,965 of JAVBPA010000030.1, read as the reverse complement.
TAATAAATAAAAAACGCGTTTGTCATTTCCAACTTCCCGGAACATAATGACAAACGCAATTTTATGTGCAGATATTAGAATATAATTATTATGATTATTTAATATTTTCTCCGCAGCTTGGGCATTTTATTTCATTTTCGGATATTGTATCATCATAATATATTGTGTCTCCGCAATTTTTGCATTTTGCTTCTATAAAATCGCCGTCGTCTTCACATTCACCGCAATCACAAGCTTCACATTCGCAATCGCAATCGCATTCTTCGTCATCTTCGTCATAAAGATCATCATCTTCCAAATCGTATATATCTTCTTCTACATAACCCAAATCTTCATCAATTTCTTCGATATAATCGTTCAATACATCAATATCTTCTTTAACATCAGCAATTTCATCCGCTATGTTCCCTAATATATCGACAACACTTTTTATGATTTTACCATTATCAGTTGTCTCATCGAATTTCATACCTTCCATAAGACCCAAAAGAAAAGCTATTTTTTCTTTTACGTTCATCTCAATCTCCATTCTGCCACTTTACCTGCGGCATATATTGATAAAAAATATTTTTACACGCTGTTATTAATGGTTTGCGGCAAAAAAATATTTTATGCTCTTTCTAAATACTCACCGGTTCTTGTATCAATGCGGAGGACATCTCCGATATCAATAAACAAAGGAACTTTTATTTGTGCTCCTGTTTCCAATGTCGCGGGTTTTGAAGCTCCGGTAGCGGTATCGCCTTTAAATCCGGGTTCGGTATCAGTAACTTCCAATTCAACAAACATAGGAGGTTCAACTCCGAATACATTTCCCTTATATGATATAATTTTACACATCATATTTTCTTTTACAAACTTAAAATTGTCATCTAGCTTTTCGGAATTTAGAGGCATTTGTTCATATGATTCCATATCCATAAAATAATACAAATCGCCGTCGCTGTATAAGTATTGCATTTCTTTGCGTTCAATATACGCGTTTTCGAACTTATCTGTTGGGTTAAATGTACGTTCAATTACTGATCCTGATATTACATTGCGTATTTTTGTTCTTACGAACGCTGCGCCTTTACCCGGTTTTACATGTTGAAATTCTATTACCTGATAAACATTTTCATCCATTTCAAAAGTTAAACCGTTTCTGAATTCGCTGGCGGTTACCATTAATTATTTCCTCCGAATATTATATAAAATATAACCGGTTTATACCGGATATAATAATTTACTAGTTAAAATTATTTATACCTCTATATTATACCGCTCATTGCAATTATTTTCAATATCTTTTTGAACTAATATGTTATTTTTTTGAAAATTTTATACCAATGATAATTATAAATATTATATTTCTATCAAATGCTTGGGAGAATTTGTGATATCGGTAATTCCGCATTCACCCGCAACAAGCATATCTTCGATTCTGGCTCCGTATTTTCCTTCCAGGTATATACCGGGTTCGATTGTTATAACATGACCTGCTTTCAAAGTTTTATCTTTTCCGCTTAATGAAATTGAAGGAGCTTCATGTATATCAAGACCTACTCCGTGTCCTAAACCGTGTCCGAATTTTCCTTCATATCCTTCTTTGTAAATATAATCTCTGGCAATTTTATCGAGAAGTGAACATTCGACACCCACAAAAGCCGCTTCGATTGCCATTTCCTGTGCCCTTAATACGGTATTATATAAATGCTTCAATTCGCTGTCAGCTTTCCCTATGCAAATCGTTCTTGTCATATCTGATTTATAACCGTTAACTACCGCACCAAAATCGAGAGTTAAAAATCCTTTTTCCAGTTTTTGCGGACGGGGTTCTCCGTGAGGCAAAGCGGAGGCTGTTCCGGAAACTGCAATTATATCAAAGGCAAGGCCTGACGAACCGTTTTTTCGCATATTATATTCGAGTTCAAGCGCCACTTCAACTTCTGTCATATTATAAGTAATTGTATTTAATATATGAGAAAAAGCTTCTTCCGCTATCTTTTGAGCTCTGATTATATTTGTGATTTCACCTGCGTCTTTATATTCACGCATATTATTAATTATATTTCCGAGCGGAATAAAAGTAATGCTGCTAAAATCTTCTTTCATTTTATTAAAAGAAGAACATGTAATTACATTATCCTCAAAACATACGGTTTTTATTCTGTTTTCCGAATATATTTCCTCCAATATATCTTTACGGTTGCCTGTATAAATAATTGTCCAATATGAACTCAATCTGTTTTTAGCCGCTTCTATATACCTGGAATCTGTAAACAAATAAGAATTTTTACGTGTTACCAAAATAAATCCGTCTGAAAAATTAAAAGAAGATATATAGTATATATTTTTTTGTGAAGAAATTATCACCGCATCCGCTTCGTCGGGTATTAATTTTTGCAATATTTTAACTTTATCCATTTTTATCACCTTTTGTTTTATAATATTGAATTGCATTTATTTTTATGTTATAATGTTTTCGCAGCTTAAAACATAGCATCCCTTTTTTTTATATATTATTTCGCAGCCGCCGAATATTTCCGCAAGCTTGGTTATTGTACTTTCTGCTCCGTGTTTTTTTAATATAACTACATATAATTTACCGTTTGCATTTAAATGTTCGCGCGCGCCTTCAAACATATTGTTCATTACGTTTTTACCGGCATGAATCGGCGGATTTATTACTATCGTATCATAATTCCCGTTTATATTACTATAGCAATCAGAAATGTATATATTTGATGCAACGCCGTTTTGTGCACAATTTTCTTCTGTCAATGCAGCTGCTCTCGGATTAATATCCGCTTGATATAAATCGAGTGAATAGGTTTTTGCGAGAACTATACCGATACAGCCATACCCACATCCCATATCTAATAAAGACCCGCGCAGCTTTGGAATGTTATGGAGTAAAATATCAGTATTATTGTCAACTTCTCCAACAGAAAAAACCCCGTTATCTGTTGTAAAAATATATTTTTTACCCATATAATAATATGTGATTTTTTTCGGAGATGATATTACAGTTTCATCTTCTGTAAAATAATGACTTGGCAAATGATTTTCCTCTTGTGAAAATAATAAATTCATTTAACTATTTCAAAATATTTATAAAACAAAATAATATTGGAAGGTGATAACAATGTCCGGTTCCCTTTACGATGCGATGACCTATAATTATCCGAGCGAAATACCTGTTTCTGTTTCTCTTCTGCCTGCTGCATGGAAAAAATACGGTGATGAACTTCGTGATATTGTACGCAAGTATCCGCAATTTTTTGGTGATCTCGCCGAAAGATACGATTTAAACACATACACCCCCTGGAGGTATCATGAAGGAAAATATACAGATGAATGGGGTTGTGTTTGGGAAAATATCGAAGAAGGAATGGACGCCATCGTAACAGAGCATCCCATAAAAACACGGGAAGACATCCGTTCCCTTGTGATCCCTCCGAATCGCGACGGAAGAAATCCGCATGGATTTATGTATTTGATTTTACTTGATCTTCGCGGTTTTGAAGAAGCGATGATAGATTTTGCCGAAGAACCGGAAGAACTTCAAATTTTGATAGATAAAGTTTTGGAGTATAATTGTTATCAAATTGAATATAACGTCAAAAAAGCCGGTGATATTATGTATTTCGGCGATGATCTCGGTATGCAAAAAGGTCTCGCTATGGGAGCTGAACGCTGGCGTAAATATATGTTTCCCTGCTACAAAAAAATGTATGATATTGTACATGCGAATAATAAGCTTGTCTATATGCATACAGACGGATGTATAATAGAAATAATGCCGGATCTCGCGGCAGCCGGTGTAAATATGATAAATCCGCAGTACAGAGCTAACGGACTTGATAATTTAGTTCGTGTCTGTCGTGGTAAAATCCCGATAAATCTAGATCTTGACCGTCAATTAATGCCTTTTGCAACCAGAAAAGATATGGAAGACCACATAAGGGAGTGTGTAGAAGCAATGTATTTGCCGCAGGGTGGATTCGGTATTTCTCTTGAGCTGAATATGGATGTTCCTCTTGAAATAATCGAACATTCAATAGCATGTGTTGATAAATACCGTTTTTATAAAGGAAAGGGTTCTATAATATAAAAATTTATAATATATAAAATTTTGCGGGGTTATTTTACATTTTCCGAAATCGGAAGATAAGATACGCACCGCATTTTTTTATATCATTGATTTTTTCATAAGATTGAGCAGCTTTCGGTCGATTTTCATACCTTTATATTCATCGTAAACAGTATCCGGTCTTCCGTGTTCCGCTATTCCGAACGCTCCTTTGAAATTCCACATGGACCAGCCCCAGCCGTTTTCACGGAAAACTGTAAACAAATCCTCAAACCAACGCAGAGCTATTTCGTTTGAAATCTTATTATAACAACCAAATTCGCCTATATGTACTTTCACACCCCGGTTTTCAACTTCTTTCCACGGTTTATAATAATTTCTCAATGAATTTATATCTTTGAAATCACCCGGCGATACCTCACCCGGATATTCGGGCATTTCCCATTTATCAGATCCTCTTACCCAGGAAGCTTTATAATGTGAAACATGAAAAGGTTCATATCCTCTTCCGCTGTGTATGACTCCGGCGTCGGCAAGCTCGGGCAAAGCGGTTCCTCCGCCGTCAAAACCGTCTATAACTATTTCTCTCGAAGAGTCGATACTATGTATTTCATGTATTACTCTTCGTATTAGTTTTTCGTGGTCTTCCCGTGTACACGGATGCGTCGGAGGCTGGTTTGATGGCTCGTTTACCAAATCAAAACTAAGCATATCCGAGTTTATATTTTTATATCTTAATGCAAACATTTTCCAAAGGAAAATAAAACCGTCTTGCGCTTCTTCATCACGCCATAAATTGTGTTTTTCTGTTACGGGAGAATTGATACAATAACCGGGCGCTCTATGAATGTTTAAACATACATGCAGCCCTCTCTTATTACATTCATATATATAGCGGTCGATATAAGCAATTATTTCCTCTTTCGGATATGTATATTGAAATCCGTTTGTCCAAAATCTGTAATCTGTCGGAATTCGGACAAAATTAAATCCCTCTTCCGCTAAAAAATCCAATTCATTTAAGTTAGGTTCTTCCGGATTGTTATCATTATATTTTGAAAACATCCAAAGGAAATTAAAACCGTATTTGTTAGCCATATTTTATTCCTTTCTTTTTATTTTTAATAAAATAAAATTAGAATATACCCTCGCTCAGCACGGTATCATACATAGCCTTTATATTTTCATGCGGCGTATTCGGAGATAAATTATTAGCTTCTTTTATTATAAAATTTTTAGTTTTATATTTTACTTCGTTTAATATTTCTTTTGTTTTATTAATAACATCTTCTTTTGTTCCGCCGTGGAGTAAATTTACATGCACTCCACCTGAAATTGTAACATCCGGACCCAATTCATTAATAACAGATGTAAAATTTATAGGGAAACCGGTATCATATGAATTTACATTTAATTCGTCTTTTATTAATTTAAAATGACGGGAAGCGTCGCCGCACAAATGTATTGAATTCTTTTCTGTGTTGTCTGAAAGGGAATTTAATAATTTTTTATGATAAGGCAATATAAGATCACGGTAATCATCACAGGATAACAATGATATACTGTCATCAGCAAATCCCATCGAGTGTGTTATTTCCGGTGCTCCGAAAAATTTACGCAGCGATTTTATTCTTTTAATAGACGCTTCGGTCAAAAAATCCAATAATTTTAATGCGTATCCGGTGTCTTCATATAAATCAATGCAAAAATTTTCAGTCCCCCGAAGCATACAAGCGAGAGTCATTGGACCGTCCGTGCCCAAACCCGGCATTCCTATTGCGTTTAACGGAAGATTTTTATAAGTATATCCTTTTTGTTTTTGGTCACAAAAAAAATCGTAATATTCTCTTATTTTACCCATCAATCCGCCGAATGTATCGGGTATCCCTTTTTCAAAAAACATATTTTTATTATCGTCATTTAAAAACGGAATTGTAAAAGGTACATTGTTATCAGAAAATTTTACTTCCGCGCCCAGCCAACCGCATTCGGTATCGTTTTGAAAATCTACATTTACATCCCACCCATTTACAGGCATTCCCATTTCATGATCAGCATAAACATAATGGCGTAAATATTCTTTGAATTTACATTGCATATAAAGCATTGTAAGCGGACTGCTGTAATAATCTTTAAAAGAAATATTTTCATTAAAATTTTTATTTAATAAAACCATTCTCGCATTAGCGGATATAACCATAGGTATACGGTAGCGTGTCCGCCAAACTTTTTCTACTTCTGCGTTATGTTCCGAAAACATTATATTTACTTCCTTTATATGAAATTTTTAAATGTTTTACCTTGTCATAATTATATATCAAACATTTTTATTGTCAATGAAAAAAATTATACCGCTTTAATTTTTGCCCAAAAAAATCCGTCATGATTTTCATCGGGATAAATGTTTTTCATTTCGAGGAGTGAAAAATTTTCATTTTCCAACAAAAATTTTGTAACAACATCTTCATTTTCAATTTTATTAATCGTACAGGTTGAATACATTAATATACCGTTGTTTTTTATATATTGCGAAGCGTTTGATAAAATTTGATATTGCACTTCTGGCAGCCTTTTTATATCATCGGGATTTTTAAATCTTAGATCAGGTTTTTTTGATATCGTTCCAAGACCCGAACAAGGAACATCGCAAATTACATAATCGGCGATATTTTTATATTGCATATTTATATTTCTTCCGTCCTGAGCTTCTGTTTCTATTATATTTATTCCTAATTTTTTCGATGTGTTTTTGATAAGGGACAATTTATTTTCGTGCAAGTCAAGACTTATAATACGTCCCGTATTACGCATTAAAATAGCCGCGGAAAAACTTTTACCTCCCGGACATGCACAGGTATCTATAATAGTATCACCTGTTTTTATACCAAGAGATTCTATACATAGCTGAGATGAAATATCCTGTACATGGCAAAAACCTTCATCTATCGGGATTTTGTGTATCGGTACATTTTCTTCCAATATTATTCCGTTTTCTGTTTTTGCTGCTCTGGATTTTATATTTTTTTCTTCCAGCATTACTATTAAATCATTTCTGGATATACGTAAAGTGTTTGTAAAAAGAGAAATTTTTGCGGATCTGTTAACTCCGATAAATAATTTTTCCGCTTCTTCTTCCCCAAAATTTTCAATCCACATTTCACAAAGCCAAACGGGAAGTGAATATTTTATTGAATAATATAATCCCGCTCCCTCAGAATATTTAGGTTTTGGTATAGCTTCTTTATTACGTACAACCGAACGCAATACCGCGTTAATAAAAGAAGCTGCTCCCGGGCTGCATCTTAATTTCGCACTGTTTACCGCTTCATTAACAGCCGCGCTGTCCGGTGTTCTGTCAAGATAAAGTATCTGATAAACGGATAACCTTAAAATATTCTGGACAAACAAATCAAGCTCCCCGAAAGGAATATTTGAATATTTATTAATTATATAGTCAATTGTAATCTTTTTTTCAATAGTACCATAAACCAATGTTGTAAAAAAAGCCCGGTCTACACCGGTCAGATTATATTTTTTTATTGCGTTGTCAAGTTCGATATTAGAATATTTATCCCCGCCCGAACATTTTATAATAGTATTCAAAGCGGCTTCGCGAACGTTTGTCATTTAAATTTATCTCCATTATTTATATATCTGCCGTTAAACAAATCTGAAGCTTTCATATTTCTTTTGCCTTCCGGCTGAATTGTTATAAATTCAATTATCCCTGTTAAACACTTAACATATAATTTACCTTTAGGAGCCGGTAAAACTTCTCCGATATCATATGAAGAATCATCGTTTATGCTAGAAATAACTTTAGCTTCAATTATTTTTATTTTTTTATTGTTCAATGTTGTATATGCGAGAGGAACCGGGGAAAGAGCTCTTATTTGATTGTAAATTTGAACGGATGATAAATTAAAATCGATAAGGCAGTCTTCATTTTCAATTTTGGAAGCATATGACACTCCGTAGTCTTCCTGTTTTACAGGATTTAAAGTTTCTTTATTTATCATGTTCAAAACTTCAATTATAGCCAAAGCTCCCAATTCCGACAATTTATTGTGAACAGTTTCGAAATTATCGTTTTCTGATATATCACATTCAAGTTTATATAAAATTTCTCCCGTATCAATTCCGCAATCCATTTGCATAATAGTGACTCCGGTTTTTGTGTCCCCCTCCATAATGGCTCTTTGTATCGGTGCGGCTCCGCGGTGACGCGGCAAAATTGAAGCATGGATATTCAAACAACCGTGTTTCGGATAATTAATTATATAAGGATATAATATTTTGCCGTATGCGGCTACAATTATTACATCCGGTGATATTTTTTTTAAGTACTCTTCAAAAAATATTTTTTTAAGAGATTGCGGCTGATTAATTTCCAAATTATTATCAAGTGCGAAAACTTTTACCGGAGGGGGAGTTAAACCATATCCTCTGCCTTTAGGTTTATCGGGTTGTGTTATAACGGAACATATTTCGTGTCCGCTATAATATAAAGCTTTTAGAGGTTCAACCGCAAAATCCGGCGTACCCATATACATTATTTTCATTTACTTTTATTATTTCTGTTTCTTTTCGTTTTCTTTTTTATTATTTTCTTCGACTTTCCCGTTTTCCTTTTCCGCTTCTTCATTCAATTTTATAATATCATCCTCGGTTAATATTTTAATTGAATGATCTGTAAAAAGTATTCCATCTAAATGATCGATTTCATGACAAAAGGCTCTGGCTGTTAATCCGCATCCCGTAACTGTGTATTTATTTCCATTTCTGTCGGTTGCTGTTACGGTTACACAATCAGGTCTGTCTGTTATACCCCATTTGTTAGGGATCGATAAACATCCTTCAATTTCATTTTGACGTTTTTCGGAACGGGCAATTATTTGAGGATTAATTAATTCATATAAAGTTCCGTCATCTGATTCTACAATCGCAATACGCCGTAAAACTCCAACTTGCGGAGCTGCCAAACCAATTCCGCTGACAGAATTTAAAGTTTCTTTCATATCATCCAATAGCCGAATTGTTCTTGGCATTATTTTATCGACTTCACGGCATTTTTTACGAAGAATCGGATCACTGTCGTCCAGTATTTTTAATATTGCCATTTATAAATCTCCTCAATATAATTTTTATTTCATAAATTAGTAGGATTAACATCAATAGCCACATTTATTTTTTTATACAAAACGCGATTTAATTCGTTTAATATTTCACGCAAAAATTCTTTTGTACGTTGATTTAAACGGCATTTTAAAACAGTTCTTATTCTGAATTTATTATTTATTTTATATATCGGAGCTTCAAAAGGACCGAAAGCCTGCAGAGCTATACCGGAATAATTTAAACTTGTCTTTTTTATTGTTTCGTCCAGTAATATGCTCGCTTTGCTCATATTAACCTCATCATCCGATGTAAGAGTTATCAAAACCATATCACAGAACGGAGGAAATATTAAAGCCTGCCTTATTTTTATTTCATTGTTATAAAAGGATGTATAATCTTGCGATTTCGCGTAATTTATTATCGGATGATCGGGATTGTATGTTTGAATTACGGCACGTCCGTTTTTTTGAGCTCTTCCCGATCTGCCTATTAACTGGCAAATCATAGAGAACGAACGTTCACCCGCACGATAATCATCTAAATACATTACACTGTCTGCCGCTAAAACAGCAGATAAAGTTACATTCGGGAAATCATGACCTTTTGTGACCATTTGTGTTCCGAGAAGAATGTCTGATTCGCCTTCGCGGAAACTGTTTAATATATTATCATATGAAAATTTTGCTGATGTTGTATCCGCATCCAAACGCGAAATTCTGGCAGAGGGAAACAGATTTTTAAGTTCATCTTCAATCCTTTGTGTTCCCCAGCCTATAAATTTTATATTCGGAGATTCACATTCGGGGCAAATTTTCAGCACATCTCTCCGATATCCGCAATAATGACATGAAAGATATCCTTTTCCGCTGTCTCTTTTTAAATTATATACATGAAATGTAAGCGAAACGCTGCAATTCGGGCATAAAACAACATAACCGCATGAAACACATGATAAAAAGTTATTGTACCCTCTTCTGTTTAAAAATAAAATCGTTTGTTCGCCGCATTCTAAGTTTTTTCTTATTTCTTCTTTTAAAACAGTTCCGATTGCCGATATATTCCCCTCCGCTGTATCTTGTCTCATGTCGGCTACAATAACATCCGGTAATTGCGCTTTTCCGTAACGGTTTAACATTTCAACTTGAGAATACAGTTTTTTTTCTGCTTTATATTGACTTTCAAGGGCAGGGGTCGCGGAAGCCAAAACCATCAGTGCGCTGCTTTTAACACAGCGGTATCTTGCGATATCACGCGCGTGATATTTCGGATCCATATCGGATTTATAAGTATGTTCCTGTTCCTCGTCTATTACTATCATTCCCAAGTTATAAAACGGAGCGAAAACCGCGGAACGTGTACCTATACATATATCAACATCTCCGTTTTTGATGCGGCGCCACATATCAAATCTTTCGCCTGCCGAAAGCATTGAATGAAGTACGGCAAGCCTAACCCCATAACATGATTTAAAATAACCAACCGTCTGCGGAGTTAAAGCAATTTCCGGAATTAATAATATAACCGATTTTCCGTCTGAAATAACCATATCGCATAATTCTTTTATAACTCTGGTTTTTCCGCTTCCTGTAACTCCTCGGAGCAATACAGCTTTTGCTTCACCGGTCATATACAAATCTTTTATATATTCGTATGAATTTTTTTGTTCTTCGGAAAGTTCGGTTTCGGGAAGTTGTTCGTATTTTATATCATTATAAGGATCACGCCATTTAATGGTGCGTTCTGTTTTTATAATTCCCTTTTCTTCAATAACCATAAGCTGCTTTGAAATGTCTCCTAATTCATTTTTTAATTCGGAAACATATACAAATAAATCATTACTATTATTTAATTTTTCACAGATTGCGTTAACTAATTCCGATTGCTTTTTTCCTTTCAAAGTCAAAGCCATTTTTTTCGCCGTTTCAGCATCAACAGAAAGTTTGACTGTATTTTCGGTCGTTTTTCCTCCAGGTTCCCGTATTTCAAAGCTTCTCGTCAAATATCCGTGGGAAACCATATACGGCAGCAATTTTACTCCGTCATCTCCGAATTCAAGCTTTATCCTTTGAGTTGTTGTTTTTTTTAATTTATTTATAAAACTATGTATAGACAGAATCAATTCGTCAGTTTGTTTTGCGGTTATTGAAACTTCCGATACGGTATAATATTCATTTAATTTATTAAAAATCAAAGCAGGAACAACACAGCGTATTGCTTCTCCCATAGTTGAAAAAGTATTATCGCGTATATAATAACAAAGTTCAATAAGCGATGTGTCAATATTATATTCACAGCATAAAACATCGGCTATAGGTTTTATTTTTTCATTTTTGAGATCACTTTGATTTTCAATAGCGACGACCAAAGCGTATATACGTCTGTTCCCGTTTCCAAACGGAACGGAAACAAAACTGCCGATACTTATACTATCGTGCAGTTCTGTCGGAATATAATAAGTATACGAACGGTCTATATGATAAGGTACATCGAGCAGATATACTATCGCATATAAAAATCCGTAATTTATCTTTTTTTCTTCTGTTATTACTTCATCTTCCATCAAGTTTTACAATTAATATCAATTGTTTCATCAAGTATTTTGAATTCGCCGTTGAATATTCTTTTAATAGCGCAGTTAACAGCTTTATCATCGCGTACTTCTCGTTTTATCATAGAAATAAGAGATTTATCCGTTTCCTTGTTTGCCAGTAATCTTTCAGCATATTCACGCTGCTGTACATATTCATTCGTTACTATACGGGCGCATTTAGCGGTTGCGACAACAAGAATATAACGGTTGTATTTTCCGTTTTCTGTTAATTGATCAATAGAAGGATAAATCATATAAGAGACCTTTCAAAATAATTATCTATATAATGTTTTATTTGTTCTTTATTATATTGCCTTGTTTCAATAAAGTCAATAATTTGTTTCACTGTGTATTCAACCGCATTTTCGCCGTTAATTATTACACAGTCAAATTTATCAGCGTTTGCTATTTCATTTTTAGTTTCAAGCATTCTGCTTCTAATTGATTCTTCACTGTTTGTTCCGCGTTCACGCAAACGTTTTTCCTGCACAAATACATTAGGCGGTAATATAAATATCAAAATGGCTTCAGGATATATTTTTTTTATATTAAATGCTCCGTGAATATCAATATCGAATACGACAGATTTCCCTTCGTTAAAAATCTTATCTATTTGATTCTTTTGCGTTGCGTACCATCCGCTGTCATATTGATTATATTCGAGCAATTCTCCCCTGTCACGCATTTCGAACAATTGAGTTTCCGTAATAAAATAGTACGAAACACCTTCAATTTCTCCAGCGCGGGGTTTTCGGGTAGTAACGGATACCGCTTTTTTATAATTATCAGGTAATTCTTTAATTATCGTTCCTTTACCGCTTCCCGATGGCCCTGCGATAATTATTATATTTTTATCCGTTTGCAAAATTAATCCTCACCTGTTTCATCAGTTATGATATCCTGATCGTTATAATTATCAACTGATTCTTTATCGTTTAAACGATTTGCAAGAGTTTCTGTTTGAATTGCGGATAATATTACATGTTCGCTGTCAGTTATAATAACCGCTCTTGTTCTTCTTCCGCAAGTGACATCGATAGCTCTGCCGCTGTCTTTAGCCTCGGTAATAAGCCTTTTTATCGGAGCAGATTCAGGGCTGGCAAGCGTTACAATTCTGTTAACTGCTACCATGTTGCCAAATCCGACATTTATAAATTTCATATTAAATAATCCGTTTATTCGATATTTTGAATTTGTTCGCGGATTTTTTCGAGTTCCGCTTTAATTTCGACGACAAGTGTAATAATTGATGTATCAGCCGCTTTTGAACCTATAGTATTAACTTCACGGTTTATTTCCTGAAGTAAAAAATCAATTTTCCGGCCGACCGGTTCTTTAGCTTTCAATGAGACATCAAACGCTTCAAAATGACTTTTTAGTCTTACAATTTCCTCGTCAATGGCAATTTTATCGGCAAATATTGCGCACTCTGTTATAATACGCTGATCATCAGGAGAAATTCCGGAATTATATTGCGTCAAAACCTGGCGAAGCTTTCCCTCAAGTCTTGTACGGTATGTTTCAGCCGCATCTCCCTGCATAGCTTCTATTTGCGAATAATATGTCATTATTTTTTCTTTTTTTGATATTATATCAGCTTTTAATTTTTCGCCCTCCGATGTACGCATAGCTAAAAAAGATTCCAAAGCTTCTTCCAAAACAGGCATCAAATCAAGCCATGATTTTTCGTCGTCATCGTCTTGTTTTAACACATTAAAAATATCGCGGTTTTGAGCGACCCTCATAACGGTTATATCGTCATGCAAATGAAATTCATCGCGTAATTTATACAAAGCGTCTATATAGCTTTTAGCGTATGATTTATCTAAATTTATTTCAAGACCCATAGCTTCATTGGGAATTATACTTATATAAACTTCGATTTTCCCGCGTGAAATTCCGTTTTGCTGTAAATATGATTTTATCTTTTCTTCCAGAAAAATATAATTTCTTGAAATTTTGATAGAACAATCAAAATATCTGTTGTTAACAGATTTGATTTCAACGATAGTGTTTTTTTTATTTTCCGCAGAGACAGCTCTGCCGAAAGCAGTCATACTTCGTATCATTTTTGCCCCTGATTAATTTTCAAAATAATTTTTTAGTTTTAGTCTGCTCCGTATTTTCACTAAATATATAGTTATCATTCTTGTTATAGCCAGATCATACAATATAAAAGTCGCGTTTCCGACAAGAAATACTACTAATTTAAAATCTATTTCCGTATCCGGAATATGTAATAAATATTTTGTGGTAGTTATTGCAATTATTAAAGCAGTATTGAACATACTTAATTTTAATATCCACGATACAATCGGATGTAGCCGTTCAAATTTTTCTTTTAATATTGGATATAAACCCGCAAACACCAAATATAAAACACCGATAAATTTGTTAGGCAGTAAAACCAGCGACAATAAGGAAGTAACTCCGTAAATGAGCCATGGATATATTCCGCCCATTTCAATAACCGATAAAATAATAATTATCGAAGCAAAGGCTGCCATTGTTAAATCAAATATTTCAATTACAGAACCTAAATAAAGCATTAAAACGCCCATCGAACTCAATATGGCAGATAAAGCTAGTTTTTTTGTACGCTTCATCGACGAATTTTGCTTCATAATTTTATCCTTTGATTTAAATGAAAGTTGTATAAATATTTGTTATAAAAGCATATCAGCAGCAGTTTATCAAATCTCCGCCGCAACATTCGCATAAACAATCAAGGCATACCAATGTTTGACACATAGAACAAACAGAATCTGCCGCATTTTTAGTATTCACAGTACGGTATCCGGCTCCGTAATTTTGTGTATTTGTGCGAATATTATTAAGTGCCGCTTGATATTCGTTATTATTCGGATCCATATAACAAGCGCTTTCCAAAAATTTTTGAGCGTCATAATACCAACCGCGCTGTATTAATATACACCCCTTTAAAAAATTCCATTCGGCACCTCGTTCGCTTTGCGATATTGAATCTAAAATAATTTCCGCGTCAGAATAACGACCCGCGTTTATAAGTTCGCGAATCTTTTTAAATTCACCGCTTCCTGTTGATGTATAATCATAATTTGATCCATACCCATTATTCGATGATGAATTAGAATAACCTTTATTTGCTCTTTGTTTATTAATTTCATCATAAGCGGAATTTATTTCTTTCATTTTTTCCTGCACAAGATCAGCGAGCGGATTATTCATATAATTATCCGGATGATATTTGCGTGCCAGTTCATGATAAGCTTTTTTTATTTCATCATCGGTTGCATCACGTGATACACCTAATATTTTATATGGATCTCCCATATTATGTTATAATGATCCTTTCATATATAACTTTTATAATTTTGTGTAAAAAATCTTTATTCTTATATCATACCCGAAGTATGCTTTTTTCAAGCACTTTATCAGAGCAATCCGGCATTCCGAGATATATAATATTTTTTATGATATTTTCGATACCTTTATCGTTGAATTCAATTAAATTAACCGCAGCTTCAAGGCAATAAAGTTCATGAGTAAGTGCGTTTTTTAATATTTCCCGCGAATCATCTGCGTTAAGCGGATTGTAGCTTGAATTTTTTATATCTTCCTTTAAATCGTCTATAGCATCCACTATATAAATCCATCTTCCGCAATGAAAGCCTATTTCATACGCTATACGGCTGCATATTTCATTTTTTCTGCCGTAAGAAAACATAACTCCGAGTATTTCACCGAAAGCTTGAGCAGGTTCATCTAAACTCTTTTTCAGATTTTTTTCAATTTCGTTTAAGTGTACAAGTGATTTTTTGATTTTAATATCTGATTCATTTATGTTTTTTATTTTGTTTTTTGTATGTTTTGATATACAAAGCGGTATTTTATATAATAATTTTTTTATATTCCGGCTATCCTGCCAATTGTCATAAACCTTATAATATGTAAGTAAATCCGAAGATTCCGCCGATGTTACAAGCGTGTTGTTTATTTCTACCATCAAACGTTTTTTTATCGGATGAGCGGCGCATCTGTGTGCTTTTATATCAATAGAAGTTTCATCGAGCGCAAAACCAACCAGAGCTAAAAAAACAAAATCATAACTCAAAGTAAATGATGAAAAACATACTGTACGCCGTCCGAGAGCGCGGCATAAACCGCAATAGACGGCGCGATAAAATTCATATTCACAAACTTTTAATTCTGATGTTTTAGGTTTTATATATCCAAACATAAAATTAACTTTTTATCTTTTCTGATTTAGGAGTAAATTACAAATAGATAGTTTCATTATACTATGTTATAATATCCTGCTGCTGAATTTCGCTTTAATATTTTATGAATTTTTAATTAAATTTGATATTTTACGGAAAAGTCTTTTATATAAAAACTAAACCTTAGAATAATTTATTAATAAAAAACTAACCATGTACTTTATCTATATTCAAGCTTTAATTAATTAAAATTATTTTTAACGTTAAAAAATTATATAACAATATTTCCCGCCGTACCGTAAAAATACAAGCGGGAATATTTTTAATATATTTTAATTATACGCAGTTATTTTAAATAAGCATAATAATAATAATTTTTACCTATGTTGCAATATCCGGCGGATTCAGCCGTTTTAATTGAAGCGATATTAAACCTGCTGCAATGATAATATATTTTGGAAATACTTTTTTTTAGTAAAAATTCTGTTTGAGCAGCGAGATTTGAAACAGCAAAACCTTTACAGCGGTAATCCGGAGCAGTTTCAATTCCAACTTCTGATTCATCGTCATCACAGTAATGAGAATTTTCGCTGCACACTGATACTATTTTATCATCGATAAAAGTCCCAAAAGCCGAATATTCGTATGTATCATATAAATTATCGGGTAAATTCAATTTAGTTTCCGTTAAATATTTATCTTCATCGTCATTTAGAGTTAGTTGTTTTGTGGACTTTAATATTTTATCATAATTAATTCTAGTATTTTTATCCGCCGTAAATATATAATGCCATTCGTATTTATGATTTTCATCAGGAACATAACCGTAATCATACGTTTTTTGCCCGATCCGTTCGTGAAGCCAATCGAGTGATTTATCCGATAAAAAATCATTATTTTCAAATAAATTAAAATATTCGCGAGCTGTATCCATATAGGAATCATACGCTGATATTTCTATTTGAGTTTTTGAATATCTGATTATTATAGGTATAATCACATCAAGTTTATTTGTCAGCGCGTAATCATCCTCTAAAATAAACAATATACCGTACTTCCTTTTAATCATTAATTAAAAAATATACACCGCTTAATTTATCATTTAAATCATTTGTTTCCGAATTATATAATGAATATAAATATTTTTGATGTTTTTTTATATATTCAAGTTTATTGTTATTAACAGCGTAAATTTTCCCTTTTTTATTTTCAAACCAATTATCATTGATTATATCTATAATATTAACTCTGTCCTCAATATTACCGTATAAAACATATGCTATATCGATAAACGAAGAATCATTGAATATACCGAAATATTTACCTTTATTATTTTTTTGGTAAATTTTAATAAAATTTAAAGCTTGCGTTTGTATTTTTTGTTCTTCATTATAATTTATTGTAAAATAATTATTTATAATTAGATTAAAATAAAAATAATCTTCAACAAATAACTCTTTATAAAGCAATTCATTTTTATCGATTGACAATCTGATGTCATTGAAGTATTTATATAAATCATCGCGTGAAGCAAATAATTTATCAAATATAGCAGCCGGTTTTATTTTATGTTCGACTTTATTAAGTAAATAATCGATATAATATGTCGCGTAAACACTGCCCCGTGTTTCTGAATTAATCCCGTATAATGTCAAACGTTTATTTTCTTGAAGATTATTATTATATTCGTACAATTTTTCATAATATTTTATTTTCGCATCATCTTTGTTTTCAAAAAATACCGCATCAAGCATACTTCTGTCACCGCTGTTTATATACAAATTAAGTATACAACCAGCGGAAAAACTCACATCATCAATTATATAATAAACATCTTTATTTGCATTAACATAGGATAAAAAATTTATTAAAAATTCAGATTTATCAAATAGTTTTTGTGTTTCGTCAATTTTTATATTGTTTTTTAAAATAAATATTTTATTTTTTTTGATATCATAATTGAAATATGAATAATCGATGTCATTTTTATATTCTGTATTAATTTCTTTTATGTTTAATATAACTCCGGCTTTATATATATAATTAAATCCATTTAAAGTAAATAGCAAAAATAATATTGTATTAATTGTGAGAGCGGCAATTATAAAGCATAGGATCCATCTTATTTTTATTCCACGCATATTTTTTACCATATTTATATATCAAATCATTATATTTATTATATATAGTTTATATTATTATTTAGTATATGTCAATACTTTTACCGCACATCTGCCAAAAACCGATACAGTAAGAAATGGAAAATGCGCAAATATAAAATTAAATTTAAAAATATGGTTCTATTTGCATTTAATATTTTTATAAAATATTTTGATATAATTATAAAAACAGATATAGTATCCCCTGCTTAAACGATTCTAAAAAATCATTTTTATATGAATGAATTGATTTTTTTATATTTATAGAATTTTATAAATAAATTATAATTCAATAAATTCGGAATAAATGGCAAGAGATAATCAAATATCTGTTTTTTTATAGTTTATATAATATAATCGGTTATACAATCATACCAATGGATATACAATTCATCATTTATATATAGTTTTTCATTTTCCGGAAATTTTTCGCTCCAACGAACTTTATATTTCGATATTGCCCAATCATCACGATTAAACCTTCTCCATAAAATCGTTTTTCCGTTTCTATCGATAAACTGTTCCGCCGCTACTCCGCTGTTATACAATTCTATATCCATTATACATATGGTTTCATATGATTTATTTGCAATTTCTACATTATAAGAGCCTACAATATCAAATATATTAACAGTTTTGCCGTTCATATACTCCTTTTGTATATAAATCTTATTATCTGTATTATTTTCGTGCGGACGTTTTATTATATTTTTACATTTTATATTAACTTCTTTACCAATATTATCTTCACTTAATCCCCAGTTATTTAAAAATTTATCTCCGTCTAAAAAGGTATATATTTTTTTTATACCAAATTCCGTGTGTGATTCTAATAATATACGGCTGTAATCATCTGTTAATTGCATAACAAAATTTCTTATAACAGGATTATTTTCTGTTTTATTATGCTCCGCCGGATCATATTCTGTTGATATTATTTCAACACCTTCAATATCATGTACTTCCGCTTTTCCCGTCACTTCCATTTCAACATATTCGGTTCTTTCTTTTTTTGGAAAATCATACATCGCCCATGATATTTTTTCTCCGAGTTTCGGGGTTATAAACCATCCCAAAACCTCTTCCCATTTTACGGAAAACGGTTCTTTGTTTGTTTCGCGGATAATTTTATAATCCGGAATTTTCGGCGGAAGTTTATAATTTATAGCCAATTTATCATCATCCTTTTTATATTTTTTATAGCTTGTAAAACCGGAATCTTTTATTTTATGATTATTATCAGGATATTTATCACGAAAATTCTTTTTCGCGTAAAACATTCTGCTTTTTGCAGTACCTTGCGGTATACCGTAAAAAGCCGCTATTTCCGCTATGCTTTCACCTATAAAATAATATCTGTATAAAATTTCAGCATCATTATAATCAAGTTTTTCCAAAGTATAATAAACTGTTTGTTTTATGCTGTTATAATAATTTTTACTTTTTATTTTATCGGTACAATCTGTCAAAATTTCATTATTGTTTTGTTTGCTTTTTTCTCTGTAATAATCATTTATTTTGTTCCGCGCAATACCAAGAACCCAATTTTTAAACTGAGTATTATTTTTTTGAGATGAATAATTTTTAAAAGAAGATAATAAAACGTTCTGCAGCACGTCTTCAGCGTCTTCTTTTGATGAAATTTTATAAAATATTAATCTTTCGATTGATATTTTTATCTTTTCTATCTCTCTTTCCCAATTTTCGTTTTGATTCATTATACAAGCTCCGAACAAAATAATATAATTTTTAAAATCATCATAAACCAGAATTAACAGGCTCTTATAATATAAAGTCGGAAATTTTCATAAAAAGGTTCAATCTTTTAATTTTTATTTTTTACAATTCCAAGCACATCTCTATTTCATCGTTCTCCTTTTTACCTGTTTTCACAAATCCGCAACTGGAATACAATTTTTCCGCGATATAATTATTATGAACAAATGATAAATAAATCTTTTTTATTTTAAATTCTTTTTCAAGTTATTTAACAGCTAAAAGCAAAGTAGCTTTTCCATATCCTTTTCTCTGATATTTTTCATCTATCATGAATCTCCAAATATTATAAATACTTTTTTTCTCATAATAACCCAACATAATAAAACCGACCATTATATCATCGCTGTATATTGCAAATGGATAAGCGGTTTCGTAATACACCCAAGCCTGCGCAAGGGAAAACATATTTGAAGCCACAAATGCGTTTTGCGCTTCTGATACGTTTAAATTTAAACATTCCAAATAATTATCTTTAGTAATTTTTTTTTATAAAAACCATGCTTCAATTCTTTCCGTACTCGGTACCTTTTAATTTTACAGCCGCTCTTCCCGATGTTAAATTTTTTAAAAATATATTAAAGCTTTCGAATTCTGTTTCTTTTACGGAAGCTGATAATATGACATCTTCGTTAAATATTTTATTTTTTATAACAACACCAAATTTCGGAACTTCATATTCAATTTTACCATGATCGGAATAATTGCAGGATATATCAAATAACAAATATTTGACATATTCGGCGATTTTAGCTTCGGCAACAACGGCTGCCGCAGCTGCGGAATACATTCTTGTTAGATTTCCGGCTCCCAGTAATATTCCTCCGAAATAACGGGTCACTACTATTATCGTTCCCGTAATTCCGTTCTTTTTTATTACATCCAATACCGGTAATCCGGCGGTACCGGAGGGTTCTCCGTCGTCGGAACAACGTGTTATGTTTTGACCTATTATATATGCGTATACATTATGACTTGCGTCAATATGCTTTTCTTTTATATTTTTCAAAAAATCAATTGCTTCTTCTTCATTTTTAACAGGTGAAGCATAACCGATAAATATAGATTTTTTTTCGGTTATTTGAATTGAAGCTTTCTTTTCCAAAGTTTTATATGAATCTTTTGATATTTCGTTTTTTTGAATATTATTTTTCTTTTTTACCATTTTGATACTTGAAAATTGTTTATTATGTGTTATAATTTGTTTATCAAACCTAAAGCGAATCTTTAAAGGTTATCTTATAAAGTTGTGTTTAAAACATATAGTTTCAAAGCTTTATATTTAAGTAAATTTATTATATTAATATCGGAGGTTTAAAATGTTAAATGTAGCTATGTTAAGTAAATGGCATGTACACGCGGAAGGATATGCAAATGAATTGTTAAAATCCGGCAAAGTTAATATCAAAGCCGTTTGGGACGACGATTGCGAACGCGGCAAAGCCTGGGCTGAAAAACTTGGAGTTGAATTTTACCCCTGCCTTGACGAGTTATTAAAACGCGATGATATTGAAGCCGTTATATGTGATATAGCGACGACAAAACACTGCGAACCAATTATAAAAGCCGCCAACGCAAAAAAACATATATTTACAGAAAAAGCCCTTGCTCCGACTCTTGCGGAATGCGAACTGATAAAAGAAGCTGTCGTAAGAAACGGTGTAACATTTGTAATATCTTATCCTATGCGCGGAACAGGAATTATACAATTCGCTAAAAAGATGATTGCGGAAGGCGCATTCGGGAAATTAAATTATGTCAGAATACGCAATGGTCACAACGGTGTAAGCGGGAACTGGCTACCTGCTTATTGGTATAACAAGGAAGAAACCGCAGGCGGTGCAATGATGGATTTGGGTTGCCATCCTGTATACACACTGGCATATCTTTGCGGTAAACCGAAACGTATAACCGGTATGTTTACAGCTCCTATGGGTTCAAAAATCGATGAAAACGCCGTTGCTATAGCAGAATTTAACGACGGAATTATAGGCGTAGGCGAAACTTCTTTTATCGTATACGGAGCTCCAGAAGTTATCGAATTATACGGAACAGAAGGCTGTTTGATTTGTGTCGGCGGAGATGTTAAATTCCGCTCCACAAAAATCGCTCCCTATATTGACGGATTTATATCTCCTTCTCTCCCCCGTCCGAAACCCATACCTCTGCTTCAATTTGTTGACGCATGTATAAATGGTACAGGTTCTCCCGAAGGACTCGGCATAGACGACGCTTTAGCTTTGACAGAATTGTTAGAAAATGCTTACATAGGTGATTCGACAAACACTATTGTTGTAAGATAAAATAAACATTTTCCAATCATTTACAGGAGGATAAAACCTCCTGTTTTTTTGTGTTTATTTCTTTATGTAAACATTATAAAATAATATTATTAAAATAACAGCTTATAAATATCTTTAATTTCATTTTCATTTATTATGTAAGGATTATTTTTAAAATTTGCCGCAGTTTTTACTTTTTCAATAAAAACATAAATTTCTTCATCTTTTAATTTTATATTAATCTCTGATGCAGAAAACGCAAGTGAAGGAATAAAAGAAATGATTTCATTTAAATTTAATTTTGAATCATATGCAAATTTATTGATTTTTTCTGCTCCCGATAAATTCATTGAAGAATATTTAATAAATTCACCGATAAATGCAGCACATGCGAATCCATGAGGAACATTATAAAACATTGTCAAATTATATCCCATCGGATGCGGAAAACCGGTTCCTGTTTCGCCTATTGAGATTCCCGCGGCGCAAGCTGAGTATAATAATATTTCTCTGTCTTCGAAAGTGATTTGTTCTATTCCCTTTTTTAAAATATTGTATATATTATTAGCCGCAAATACCGCATTCATTTCGCTCAAAGCCGTAGACTTTGGTGACATATACGATTCAATGCAATGACAAAAAGCATCCAAAGCTGTGGAAAGAGTATATTTATCATTCATACTTTCTGTATATGAAGCATCCAAAAAAGCTATTTTAGGATAAGAATTCGGAGATTTAAAAGTACGTTTTTTATTTTGCCCGTCAAGAGATAAAATCGAATAATTATTAACTTCACTTCCCGTACCTGCCGTTGTTGGTATTGCTATTATCGGTATTCCTTCTATTGCATTGTCAAATAATGATTCGCCTTTTATTTTATTGTCCGCGGAAAAAGCGGCAATAGCTTTTGCCGCATCAATTGCCGAACCTCCCCCGATTCCTATTATAAATTCCGCAGAAAAATCAAAAGAGGTTTTTCCGCCTTCTTCACATACTGAAACAAGCGGGTTTTCGTTTATTTTATCATATATACAATATTCTATTTTTAAATCTTTCAATATATCGATAACATCCTGTAAAGCTCCGCTTAAACGAGCAGAATTTTTACCGGTTACAATCATACATTTTTTGCCCATGCGAAAACTTTCTTTATTTTTTGTTACACAACTTTTTCCTGATATTATTTTTACAGGCATATAAAAATTAAAATTCATTTTACACTTCCGTTTTTATTATTTATTTTTTGCGAAATATTTAATGTTTTAATGAATCAATATTGATTTCAAAAAGAACAATTTTATTTACATTTTAACATAAAACAATAAAGGGCAGATAAATTAAATCCGCCCTAAAATTTATATTTTTATTATATTTATTCGTTCGGTCCGTAAAGCGTAGTATACCACGTATTATATTGCGAGATAGGAGAATTCGGATTTTCAGTATCAGTTGCAGCTATAAAATATTCATTGTCTTCAATTTCTGTTGCCAATACATCGTAGTATTCCGATAATGTGGCAACTTCAAAAGATTCACCGTCTTCGGTTGTTATTCTTCCCGGTTTAAATGACTGCGCTTTAGCAAACATTTCATCCGATAAAACTTCAAGACCCTTTAATATATCGGCAACTTTCATATATTCCACTGCTTCTTCATTTTCTTCTTCAGAAGCTTCTTCACCGGATTTTTCTTCTTTAGGATCAACCACAGGTTCATCGGTAATCGTAAATCCTAAATACGGGCTGACTGTACTGTCAAGATTTTGAAGTTTTGCGTTTTCCCAGCCATTATTAGCCAGCGCAAGAGTTTCCTCTGTCATTTGATTGTTTATCCAAAGTTTAAACATATTACCGGTATACAAAGGATTCATAATATAATCATTGTTTAATATATCAACGATACCAGTAATCGAATTTATTTCATAATTCACATTTTCAGCGCCGTATTGGAATATGTTTCGTAATTTTTCATCTGTTGTAAAAGATTCTATAATTTGCATACAGCGTGAAACGTTTTTAGTATATGAGCCTACGGCATACATGGAACTGAAAACTTCGTTATTATCAAATACAGGATGCTTATATGAAACTACATAATAATCATCTTCGTATTTTTCTTTCAGAGTATAATCACCCTTAACAATAGCAACGCCGAATTTTGAATCTTCCGTTATTTCGCCTGTTCCGATATTTCCTGCCATATTTAATTCATACAGCATATTTTCCGCACTCTTGTACTGACGGAGACCGAATAAATTTCTGGGTGTAGCAGCTACTCCCGCACCGTTAACTCCGGACAAATATCCCGCGAAAACAGATTTTGAACCTGTAGGATAATAGATATAAGACTCGGTTGTATTCAGAAGAGGAGTATAACCCTGTTCTTTATCAGCAACAGTGTTTATAAAATCAGAAAGGTTATCAAGGATCGTTATTTTGCTTATATCGAAATAATATTTATCAAACAACTCGCGGTTGATCAAGAAATATTCATATTCGCCCACTGTATGGTTATTAGGTATAGCATATGTAGCACCGTTCATTTTTACGCCTGACAAGAACGTAGGATATATGTAATCAGCTAATATTTTTGAATTGACACTTAATTCTTCGTCAAGTGTAGCCAAAACCCCGCGATCGACATAATCTTTATAATGCTCTATATCCGTAATCAAAAAGATATCAAGCTGATCTCCGCTTTCTTTCGGATATTTGGTTTTTTCAAGACCCAATTCATTAACCAGCGTTTCATCGGGCTTTTCTGTCGTTTCTTCTTCGGTCGTTATAGGAGTTGTAGTAACCCCGGCAGCCTTTGCGGCTTTTGCGGCGATTTTTTGAGCAGCTTCAGCAGCTTCATCAAATGCGATTTTATCTTCAATCGCTTCAATTTTTAATTCAAGGGCTTCGTAATATTTATCTTCTGTGTATAAACGCAGTATAACGTGAGTGTTGAAATTTTTTTCTGTTATTTTATTAATAGCATCTTGAACTTTTGATATTGCTTCCTCGGTAGTTCCTTCTTCGCATATTGAATAAAGCGTTATTGTTGCCGCTTTAACAGATGAAGACGAATTCGTTGTTGCAGTATCCTCATCATCATCGGAACATCCCGCCATAACCAAAACCGGCAGGGTCATAAGCACCGCCAGCAGCAGGCAGAATAATCTTCTCTTCATTAAAACGATCCTCCTAAATTAATTACGGAAAATATATTAAACAGAAATTAAATTATCCGTTATATAATATACATTCTCCTACAATATTATAACATTTTTATTGTACAACTTTTAATATAATATGTCAAGGTAATTTTTATTAACTCAATTAATTCATACAGTTATACTAAAATTTTATTTTTATTTTATTTATATTAGACAATTGACAAACGAAACATAACCGTTGATTTATAATAATAATTTAACTTCCCCGATATTATTATAAAATCTATTATTATCAATAAATGTATATGAAAAATTATTTGAAAATATTAATCAAGATAATCTTTCAATCTCTTAGAACGGCTTGGATGACGAAGCTTGCGCAGTGCCTTCGCTTCTATCTGGCGGATACGTTCTCTTGTTATATTAAATTCTCTCCCCACTTCTTCCAAAGTGCGTGTGCGTCCGTCAATCAAACCGAACCGCAATTTTAAAACCTGTTCTTCTCTCGGTGTCAATGTACGCAAAACATCGCATAATTGTTCCCGCAGCAAAGTGTAAGAGGCTGCTTCCGCCGGAGCGGGAGAATCAACGTCTTCTATAAAATCACCCAGGTGACTATCTTCTTCTTCCCCTATAGGAGTTTCAAGTGAAACCGGATCAAGTGCGATTTTCATTATTTCTCTTACTTTATCCGCATTCAGTCCCATTTCGTCCGCAATTTCCTCAGCCGTAGCGTCTCTGCCGTATTCCTGCAGAAGCTGCCTTTGAATTCTTGACACCTTATGGATTGTTTCAACCATATGAACGGGTATACGTATAGTTCTGGCTTGGTCTGCAATAGCACGTGTTATCGCCTGACGTATCCACCAGGTAGCATATGTGGAAAATTTATATCCTTTCCGGTAATCGAATTTATCGACAGCCTTCATAAGACCTAAATTTCCTTCCTGTATCAAATCCAAAAAGAACATTCCTTTTCCGACATATCTTTTTGCGATGCTTACCACCAAACGCAAATTTGCTTCTACAAGTTCCTGTTTTGCTCTTTCGTTACCTTCCGTCATTTTTTGTGCAAGCTCAAGCTCCCGGTCAGCGTCCAGCAGAGGAACTTTTCCGATTTCTTTCAAATACATACGGACAGGGTCGTCGATAACAAGACCTTCCTGTGTCAGCATTTTCTCCATATCATCGGGTGATACATAGTGTTCGATTTCGTTTTCAATTTCCTCAAATTCAGGCGTGTCAAGATATCCCGTAATTTCAATACCCGAATCCAGCAGAGTTTCATATAATTTTTCTATTTGTTCCAAATCATAATCAACGTCTTCCAGCGCTTCAAGTATTTCGCTGTTTGAAAGTGAACCTTTTGTCTTTCCCCTTTCAACGAGTTCTTTAGTATCAAGTTTTTTATCCCCTTCAAGCTTTATTTGATTATCTGGAGATTGATGCCTTGAATCCTTTATCATTTTTTGTTTTATCCTCCGGATTTCATACAGTTAATTTTCGTTCGTTTTTTTTGTTTTTTTCTTTAATTTTATTATTTCTTCAAGATCCATTTCCGCGGAATTTTTTAATGAATTAATACTTTCCAATAAAATTTCATTGTTATAAGAACCAATTGATAAACGATCAATTTTTAATTTTGTTAAAAAGCCCATTTCTCCGTCAGAACAGATATCTCCTAATAATCCTATATCAAAATAATCCGCAGCCGAAGCTTTTTTTATAATTTCATCAAATATCTTTTTCCCGAATCCGGTTATAAAATCTTCCGATGATAATTTGATTTTATTATTTATTATTTCATTAACCGTTTCAGGATAAGCAAGCAATATTCCCAATATAGATTTTTCTGCGGCTGCCGCCCGGGGATTTTTAGCGGTATCGATATTTATCCGGTCACCTATTCCGGCGCTGCTTAAAAATAAATTATTGCGGTCATCCTGCTTTTTTTTGTAGTTATTTCTTTGTATTTTAAAATGTACATCATTTTTTATACTTTCAAATGAAAGACCGAATTTTTCTGCGGCTTTATTTATATAAAGTTCCCTTTCGACAGTTGAATATACATTAGATATATAATCAACCGTATCTTTGGCGGCTTTTATTTTTTCTTCCGTCACGGATATGTTATATTTTGCCAATATATTTGAAAATTCAAAATCGAATCTTGATACACTGTTGTCAAGCAAGGATTTAAATTTTGCGCTTCCGTATTTTTTTATATATTCATCGGGATCTTTAGCATCTGCCATACGAAGAATCGAAACATCAAGCCCGGCTTCTCCCAATAAATTAAAAGCTTTATTCGCAGCTTTCTGCCCCGCTTCATCGCTGTCGTAAGATATTATGACTTTATTTGTATATTTTTTAATAATTCTTGCCTGTTCAGCTGTAATAGCTGTTCCGAGAGTCGCAACAGCTGATGTAAAACCCGCTTCATGCAACGCAATTACATCCATATAACCTTCGCATAATATGATATTTTCGGCACAATTTTTTTTTGCGTAATTCAATGCGAATAAGTTTCTGCTTTTTTTAAACGCAGGAGTATCGGAGGAATTTAAATATTTCGGCATACCGTCGCCTATTATACGGCCTCCGAAAGCCACGACATTTCCCGACACATCAATTATCGGAAAAATAATTCTCCCTCTGAACAAATCGTACATTTTATTATTTTTTTCGCTTTTACGCGATAAAAATCCGGTCGTCATTTCAAGTTCGCTATATCCCAATCCGCTCAAATGATCTGTTAATTTGTTAAAAGATTCGGGAGCCCAGCCAAGACCAAAACGTCTGATCGCGGAACTGCTTAAATTTCTGTTACTCAAATAATCGCAGGCAATTTTACTTTCAATTAAATTATCCCGGAAAAATTTCGCTGCCGCTACATTCATTTCTATAATACGCTGCTTTTTTACTGTTTCATTTTCGTTAACATCGTTTTGTGCAATAGAAATACCCGCTCTTTTTGCCAAAAATTCTATTGCCGCAGGGTAATCGATATTTTCAATTCTCTTGATAAATGTTAAAACATCTCCTCCTGCTCCGCAGCCGAAACAATAAAAGCTTTTACTATGCGAAAATACAGTAAAAGAAGGCGTTTTTTCACTGTGGAACGGACATAATCCGTTCAGGTTGGAACCCGCTCTTTTTAAAGGCAAATATGAAGCAATAATATCTTCTATATCGCACCGGTATTTTATCTCTTCTATAATCGAATAATCGTAATATACAGCCATTTTATTTTAATATAAATCCCAGTCATCGGTTATTCCAAACTTCCGGAATAAAAAGTTCACGGTAAGTATTTATTGCATACCTGTCTGTCATACCGGAAATATAATCGCATACCGCGCGTGCGGCTCCTTCTTCTTTGATTGTAATTTGGTAATCCGAAGGTAATTCCTCTTCATGTTTTATATAGTAATAATATAAACTTTTCAATAAATCCGATGCTTTGCCTTCCTGCCCTTTCGCTATCGGATTGCGGTAAACTTTTTCAAATAAAAATTCATGCAATATTTCACTAAGTGAAGCAACATTATCTTCAAAAACAATATCATTTTTACCGCTGCTGGCGCTTATAAGACTTTTCACCATATAGTTTATACGTTCGCCGTGTGTTGTTCCCATAACGTTCCTTATTTGTGCCGGAAGATCATCAGTTTTCATTATTCCAGCCCGGCAGGCGTCGTCAATATCATGATTCATATAAGCGATACGGTCCGCGATTCTTACAATTCTTCCCTCAAGGGTTTCGGCTATTCTGTTTGTATGACAATATATTCCGTCACGGACTTCGTATGTTAAATTAAGATTTTCTATTTTATCGATTACCCGGAGACTTTGGTTAAAGTGAGTAAAATTTTTATCATAACATTCTTGCAAAACTTTTTCACCGGCATGTCCGAAAGGTGTGTGTCCCAAATCATGTCCGAGTCCGATAGCTTCACATAAATCTTCGTTTAAACGGAGCGCTCTGGCTATTGTTCGGGCTATTTGGGTTACTTCTAAAGTATGTGTCAGCCTTGTCCGGTAATGATCTTCTTCAGGCGACAAAAAAACCTGCGTTTTGTACATCAAACGCCGAAAAGCTTTTGAATGTGTAATTCTGTCCCGGTCGCGCTGAAATTCTGTCCGCATATCACAGTATGAAATTTCATGCAATCTGCCTTTTGTGTTTTGTGATAAACATGCAAACGGCGACAATATTTGCACTTCACGGTTCATTAATTCTTCTTTTATACTCATAAAATAAATTAGGATAACAATTGATTTGATTTAAAAAGGAATGTTATTTATATTTATTATCATTTGTTAAATACTAAATGTTTTAAAATTGCATTTATATATTAAAAAATGAATCGACAGCTTTTTTAATATTATCAGAACCGAAAATTGAACTTCCGGCAACAACAACGTCAACTCCCGCTTCGATAACGTTTTTAACGTTATTCAAAGTTATTCCTCCGTCGATTTCAATTTCGAAATCATAACCGAATTTTTTTCTCATCGCAGCTATTGCGCGTACACTTTCAAGAGTTTCCGAAATAAACGACTGACCTCCGAATCCCGGTTCAACGCTCATTATTAAAACCATATCCACATATTTTAATATTGGTTCAAGAACAAAAGCGGGAGTAGCGGGTTTTATTGATATAGAACTGCGGATTCCCAAAGAACGAATATATTCAAGAGTTTCGATTTGATTTGAACAGCTCTCGTAATGGATTGTAATTATATCGGCTCCGGCTTTTTTAAAATCATCAATATAGCGTATAGGTTCTGTTATCATAAGATGAGTATCGAACACTAATTTTGATAAAGGTCTTATTGATTTTATGACACACGGACCAAAAGATATGTTCGGCACAAAAATACCGTCCATAACATCAAGGTGAAGATACTGAACACCGGCTTCTTCAACCTTTTTTATATCTTCGCCCAAGTGTGAAAAATTACATGCCAGTACTGAAGGAGATAATTTCATATATGACTCCGATTGTTAAATATAGATATCATTATAACCGCAAAAAATATATTTTCAAATAAAAATTTATAATTTTAATTTCTGAAGCATTATATTAGCTTAAGGCGTTTTTAACACAAAATAAACTATGCCATATTATATATTACGCAGACAAATTTAAATAAATATTTTATTTGCGCGGCGGTAAATATATCGTCTGAAAAATAAAATTTTATACAGTTTGCTGTAATTTAATTAATAAAAACAACGTATTATAAATACAGTCTCGGAAGTTGAAAATAAATGATGTTTATATAAAACAAACTGTATTTATATGCATTAATATAAATTAATATTTTTTGGCAAGTAAAACGACCGCATGTGCCGATATCGCTTCGCACAAACCGGTGGGACCCATTCCCTCTTCTGTGGTTGCTTTTATATTAACAGCATCAACTAAAAATACTTCCGATATATTTTTGCACATCTCAGATGTATAAGGCGCTAGTTTCGGACGCTGTGCAATGACCGTCGCATCGATATTTATTACCGAATATCCTGCGGCGGTTATCATATTATGAACTTTTTGTGCCAATGCTATACTGTCAGCTCCCAAATATGAATTATCGTTATCGGGAAAATGTTTTCCGATATCGCCAAGCCCCGCAGCTCCTAAAACCGCGTCTATTATTGCATGAACCAAAACATCAGCATCTGAATGCCCGGCTAATCCGCGAACAAAGGGAATATTAACTCCGCCTAAAATAAGCGGACGACCTTCTGTCAAACGATGAAAATCGTAACCCTGTCCGACTCTAAACGGTAAATCCACACAAAAACCTCTTTTACAATAATATTAATAATTACTTATTATACACTTTATAATGATGTTTTTCTGTTTTTTCTTAAATTCAATATTGCTTCGGCTATATAAAAATCATCCGGAGTTGTTATTTTTAAATTTTCACTGCCGCAATCTACAAGCTTTATTTTAAATCCGATATTTTCAACGAGCATACAATCATCAGTTGCCGTATAATCGTTCTTTTTGGCAATATAAGCGGCGGCTCTGTATATATCTGCTTTAAATACCTGCGGGGTTTGAGCATGCCATAAATACTTACGGTCAATTGTTTCAAAAATAAAATTATTATCATCGGATTTTTTTATCGTATCCTTGGATTTTTCAGCCGCTGCCGCCGAACCATGAATATAAGCTTCAGAAAAAACATTTTCAATCATTTCGGGTGTAACCAAACACCTCGCTCCGTCATGGATAGCAACATACTTGCTTTTTTCAAATATTGCTTCAAAACCCAGAAGAACTGATTTTTGTCTGGTTTCGCCGCCTTCTACAACAGCCGTTATCTTTTTGAAATTATAAGATGATTTAAATTCTTCATAAAATTCGATTTCATCTTTGCGCGCCACAATAACAATTTCATTTATAAAACTACATTCTTCAAATTGTTTTATAGTGCGGACAATAACCGGTTCTCCTCCGAGACAGATCATTTGTTTGGTTTTATTCAATCCGCAGTTTATATCTCTCATCCGAGCCCCGTTTCCGGCTGCAACAATAACCGCAGAATTAAAATTTTTATTTAAATTAACTTTATCGGACGAGCCTTGTGACGAAAATATATTTTGAAGACGCTCAACAAATTTACCCATTCAAACAATCCTGCAGATTTTTATTAAATAAAAATATATCGGTAAAATCCTATTTATAATAATAACCCAAATCAAAAGCCATTTTATTTTTTTCTATCATAGCCGCACGGGAAGCCGGAACTGAAGCCGCCAAATGATTAACGAATTCATCATATGTAAACATTTTTGTTACGGCGATAATTTTTCCGAGCATGACAATGTTTGCCGAACCCGCGAGATTATTATTGGCAGCCATTGCCGAAGCGGGAACATAATAAACCGAAACGTCATCGCGGTCTGTTATACGGCTGACAAGAGAGCTGTCTACAAAAACCGTTCCGTACGGACGGACATTGTTAATAAACTTATCAAAAGAGGGTATATTGAACACAACAAGATAATCAGGTTTGCTTACAATCGGCGAACCGATTTCTTCATCGGAAATAATAACGCTGCAATTTGAAGTACCGCCTCTTGATTCGGGCCCGTATGAGGGAAGCCAAGTGACATTTTTTCCGCGTTCCATTCCGCAAGCCGCGATTTGTTTTGAAGCAAACAATATTCCCTGTCCGCCGAATCCGGCAAGCAATAAACTTTTTGTCATGATATACTTTCCTCCTCTTTTTTTGTTTTGTCACAATAAACGCCGAGAGGATACATCGGAATCATATCTGTTTCAACCCATTTTAATGATTCTATAGGATCGAGTCCCCACTGCGTAGGGCAAGTAGAAAGAACTTCAACTATAGAATATCCAAGTCCTCCGAGCTGCGCCTGAAAAGCTTTTTTTATGGCGCGTTTTGTATTGTTTACATTTTTGGGATTATTTACGGCTGTTCTTTCAGCATATGCGATACCGCCTAAAGTAGAAAGCATTTCACAGACTTTTATAGGTGTTCCCTGCACTTCTCTGATTCTTCCGTAAGGTGATGTTGAAGTAACCTGACCAAGAAGCGAAGTCGGAGCCATTTGTCCACCGGTCATTCCGTATATTGCATTATTTATAAATATAGTAGTTATATTTTCGCCTCTGGCGGCAACATGAATAGTTTCTGCCGTTCCGATAGCAGCGAGATCTCCGTCTCCCTGATATGTGAAAACCACACGGTCCGGGCGGGCGCGTTTAACGCCTGTGGCAACCGCCGGGGCGCGTCCGTGCGCCGCTTGTATCATATCACATTCAAAAAATTTATATGCCATAACCGAGCAGCCTACGGGAGCGATACCTACTGTAATACCTTCTATTTGAAGTTCGTCTATTACTTCAGCTATCAAACGGTGCACAATACCGTGTGTGCAGCCCGAACAATACGAATTCGGATTAACCGACAAAGCTTTTGGATGTCCGAAAACTGTTTTTAACATTTTATTTCACTCCCATCTTTTTTATTGCGTTGAAAATATCTTCCGGATTAGGCATCATACCGCCTGTACGTCCGAAAAATTCCACCGGTTTTTTACAATTTACCGCAAGCTTCACATCATCGACCATTTGCCCCATATTAAGTTCGCAAACCAAAAAGGATTTGGTTTTTTCAGAAAGTTCAAGTAAAGCCGAAGAAGGATAGGGCCAAAGTGATATAGGTCTGAAAAGTCCGGCTTTTATACCTTTTGAACGCGCCATTGTAACAGCTGTTTTGCATATACGGGATGTTATACCATACGAAACCAATACAATATCAGCGTCGTCTGTCATATATGTATCATACAAAACTTCGTTTTTTTCAATTTCAGCGTAACGTTTATAACGGTTTACAACTCTTTCTTCCAAATCTTCCGGTTCGATGAACAAAGAATTTATTATATTTTTTTTGCGTTTTTCCTCATGACCGCATGCAGCCCATGACTTATCGGCTGTTGAAGAGGAATATATACTTTAAATATCTATAGGCTCAATCATTTGACCGAGAGCACCGTCCGATAATATCATAGCGGGTACACGGTATTTATCCCCTAAATCGAACGCGAGAGAAGTAAGCGTTGCCATTTCCTGTATTGTAGCCGGAGCCAATACTATCAAATGCAAATCTCCGTGCCCCATAGCCTTTGTGGCTTGGTAATAATCTGACTGAGCGGGTTGTATTCCTCCGAGTCCCGGGCCCCCGCGTTGTATATTCAATATAACACAAGGAAGATCACAGCCGACCATATAGCTAATCCCTTCGCTTTTTAAGCTGATTCCGGGAGAAGATGAAGATGTCATAGCACGAACACCCGAAGCAGAAGCCCCGAGAACCATATTAATAGCGGCTATTTCGCTTTCCGCCTGAAGGCAAACTCCTCCGACTTTAGGCATTCTTTTCGCCATATATTCCGCAATTTCAGTTTGCGGGGTTATAGGATAACCGAAATAATGTCGGCATCCGGATCTTATAGCAGCTTCGGCAACCGCTTCATTGCCCTTCATTAAAACTTTTGACATATTTTTATATCTCCGATCATTGATTTAAAACTGTTTTTTACCGGATTTTTATCCGGAATTTTACCAAATATATCATCAAATATCTGTTATTACAACTCAGCGCTGTAATTTATTATTTTATTTATCCGCGATTTCTTTTTCAACTGTAATCACAGTATCCGGGCACATTGTGGCACATATAGCGCAGGCAATACATTTTTCCTGTCCGCCCTCAATTAAAACTGCCGGATGGTATCCTTTTTTATTAAATTTATTTTGTGATAATTCAACTATCTTTTTAGGGCAAAAATTAACACATAAACCGCATCCCTTACAAAGTTCGCTGTTAAATGTAATCCTGTTCACTATATTTTCCTCCAACTATTAAATAATTATGACAACTTTTAATGTTAATTAATATCAATATCTTTTTTTGGTTATATTATTCATGTAGAATATATTTTTTTCTTCTCCGAAATCGATTTTTTTATCAGATCCGTCAGAACGGACGCAAAAGCTTCCGAAAGCTGACACAAGTCCTGATTTTTTTAATATTTCTTCTTCATATTTGAACGAAGATAAAAAAATATTTTCGTCTGTTTCATCGCCTATATTTGAATTGTTAATAACAGCGGTACAATTAAATCTTGCTTTTTTTTCAATTGAACGCATAATTTCAACGGCATTTTCGCTTTCGCTGATAAGGGGGCGGTATTTGTTTACAACATAAAACATATCATAATCAAAAGAGGTTATTTTTTTTGAAAGCATTCCCAAAACAGCCGCTCCGGAATCATCTCCGCCTATATCAAAGATATTATAATCGCTTCCGCTGTCGAAAAGTGAAAATAATTCGGGCGGAATCGAAGGAACATCTAAATTAGTATTTGCAAAGTACGGAACTACGCAGCGTATTCCGCATTCGTTTAATTCCTTTTGATTATCTGCCGTTCTGAAATATGGATTTACAATATCGATATCGGCTATCGATACCGAATATCCGAGTTTTTTTAAATAAAAAGCAATGTTAACGGCTACATTAGTTTTTCCGCAGCCGAAATGTCCGGTTATAATAATGTTTTTTTTAAATAAATAAGGCTTTTTAAAATACGGTATAATAATATTTTTCATAATCGACTTATTATATCACAATTTTATAAAAAAGAAAATAGTTTTTATTGATTTACGATAAAAATTTTCAAATACGTAATAAGATTTTATAATGTATAAAAAATTATATAAAATTTACAAGATTGTGTTTACATTGCAATGATATTTATGGTATTATATTTAAAATAACGATGTATTGTAATGTATTAATATTATTTTAGTATATTATAATATTTATTAATTTTTGATTTTATATTTGATTTCACAATGCGGAGGCGGAATTGGCTTCGTTTGTTCAAAGTCTTAATTGGATATGGGAATATTTTATATCGCAGATTTCTGCCATAAAAATAAAAGATATACTTGATATTCTCATTGTTTCTATAGTAATATATTATCTTATTAAATTCATCCGTGACAGACGCGCGGGAAAGCTTGCCATCGGCGTTGTCCTTTTGATATCGTTTCAATTTTTAGGGCAAATATTAAATTTAATGGCAGTCCAATTTATTATGCAAAACGTTTTTCAGGTTGGAATGTTAGCTTTGGTTGTAGTATTTCAAACGGAAATCCGCGCCGCTCTTGAAAAAATGGGCGGTGAACCGCTGCGTAATTTGCGGAATATTGCCGAACAAAAGGATACTGCCGCGATAAATACGATGATAAACGATTTATGCGAAGCGGTTTTTGATTTGTCACATGATAAAACCGGTGCGTTGATTGTAATTGAACGTTCAACCAAGCTCGGTGAATTTATAAAAAGCGGAGTGTTGATTAATGCCGACATATCTCCGTTTCTTCTTAAAAATATCTTTTTTAACAAAGCTCCTCTCCATGACGGCGCTGTTATAATAAGAGGATCCCGTATTTATGCCGCGGGTTGTTTTTTACCTCTATCGGAAAACGGAGATATTATTAAAGATTTGGGTACGCGCCACAGAGCGGGAATCGGAATGAGCGAAGTGAGCGATGCTATTATATTAATTGTTTCGGAAGAAACCGGAATTATTTCTGTCGCTCATGAGGGGAATCTTCACAGAAACTACGATTATTTATCCCTTCACCGTGAACTTGACAGTATTCTTATTTCCGATGCCGATATTAAAAGAACTGTTAAACGCGTTTTTATAAAAAAATCCGCGGGAAAATCATCTCACAGAGACGATAACGCTGGCGGAGGTAATTAATTTTATATGAAAAATAAATCGACAAAAGAAGATTTAAGGGAAATCAACAATACATCAAATGTTGATCCGGACGTTTCTTATTCAATAAAAACAAGTAAACCGATTGATGTGTTAATGAAAGTATCAGCCGTGCTGCTGGCTTTTATTTTATGGTTCTACGCAATGGCTATTGACAGCCCGACTTCAACACGTACAATATCTCAAGTTCCGGTTGCGATAATTAACGAAGATAAAATTTCCCTTTCAATACTGAGCGGTTATGATACAACTATTGATTTGGTACTGCAAGGAAAAAAAAGCGATCTTGATAAATTAACTGCGGAAAACATTGAAGCTTATGTAGATGTTGAAGGAATAAACGAGGCTGACCGTTATTCTCTGGACATCGAAGTTAATGTGCCTTCAGGAATAAATCTCCTTTCAAAAACTTCAAATACCGTTACAGTATACATTGATAACACAACTACTGTTTCTGTTCCGATTGAAGTAAAATTTAAATCGTTTATTATAAGCAAAGAATATGTTTTGGGCGACCCTGTAACAAACATAAACGAAGTTAAAATAACAGGACCGAGTGCCATTCTGGAAGAAATAAATTCCGCTGTGGCAGAACTTGAACTCGGAAACGTTACTTCTTCTCTTAGAACAGTTGTTCCTCTTGTTTTGGTTAATTCTTCCGGTACGGTTATAAACAATCCTTATGTAAAAATGAATAACAGCCAGGTAGAAGTTTCTGTTCCGCTTCTAGCGACTAAAACAGTACCTCTTACTGTAACAAACAAGTATGGTTATTTCAATGATACCAATGTTAAGATATCGATAGATCCTCCCTCTATTACTTTAAAGGGCGAATTAAAATATCTTACCGGAATTAATAGTATAACTATAGCGCAGCTTGATGAAAAAAAGATAACTTCCGATACATTGACTCAATCAATTGAAATTCCGGAAAATCTAACAAATGTATACGGAAACGAAACAGCCACCATAACGATAAAGCACATCGGAACGGCTACAAAGGATATTGTTATAGATGATATTTTAGTTAATAATCCGAATGAGCTTTCGTATGAGCTTATTGATAATTTTATAAATCTAAAAATACGAGGACAGGAAACCCTGCTGCCTTTTATATCTGCGGATAACATAATCGCAACTATAGATTTAGGAAATATAACCGGTTCATCCGGGAGTTTATCTGTTCCTGTTTCAATAACCATAACCGGAACGACTACTTCCGCAATATATGAAATAGGGGATTACAAAGCTACTGTAAACATTAAATGATTATTTGAATATTATGGAGAAAAATAATGCTTCAAAAAGCGACTGTTATAAAAGCTGATCATTTATCAACCGTAATAAGTGTTATGCGTACTTCCGGCTGTGATAAATGTACATTAACCGAAAGTTGTGTGCTTTGCAAAAAAAACATACAAACCGAAGCTGTAAACAATGTCGGTGCGGAAGAGGGAGATATCGTATCAATTGAAAGTCCCGATCAAAATATATTGCTTTATGCCGCAATGATATTTGTTTTTCCTATAATTTCTGCTTTTATCGGTTATGCTGTCTTGGAAAAATTTAATATCGCTGATATTTATTTGAATTTTACGGTCGTTGGAATATTTTTATTGTTTTTTTTCGTATCATGTTATATAATGAACAGAAATGCTCAAAAAAATGAGGGCGTTATAATAACCGAAATAATATCGGCATCAAGTGAAATAGATATAGATAAGGAAGAAATCCAAAATGAGGCGAATAACTAATATACGCAGTAAATGGGAAATAAAACCCGTTACAGATGAAGATAAAAAGATAATTGATGAAATCGCCGATTCTTTATCGATAAGTATTATAACAGCTCAATTATTATATAATCGCGGAATGAAAACTCCGTCTTCGGCTAAAGCATTTTTAGACCGAAATAATTTATTGATGTACGATCCGTTTCTGATGCGCGATATGGATAAAGCCGTTGAAAGAATATGCGGAGCAATAAAAGAGGGAGAAAAAATTGCAATATACGGCGATTATGACGTCGACGGCGTTACTGCTGTAAGTATATTATATCTCTATTTAAAAGAACATAATGCGAATTGCATTTATTATATACCCTGCCGTACCGGAGAAGGTTACGGAGTAAATATATCAGCAGTCGATTATCTTGCGGGAGAAAATGTAAAATTAATTATAACGGTTGATTGCGGAATAACCGCTTTTGAAGAAACAGAATATGCTAAAAAATTAGGTATCGATATCGTTATAACCGATCATCACGAATGTCACGGAAAACTTCCCGAAGCCGTAGCCGTTGTTAACTGCCGGCGTCCGGACAGCGATTATCCTTTTAGAGAACTGGCGGGAGTCGGAGTGGTTTTTAAAACTGTATGCGCTGTTGAATATTTTTTATACGGTTATGAAGAAAATCATCTATTTGATTTGTGTAAAAAATATTCCGATCTTGTCGCTATAGGAACTATCGCCGATGTTATGTCATTAACTGATGAAAACCGGCTTTTTGTTACTATAGGACTTGAAAATATAGAAAAAAATATGCGTCCCGGAATAAAAGCGTTGATTGAAACTGTCCATCCGAAAGATGAAATAAATATAAAAAAGCAGAAAACTCCGAAAATAAATACATCTTTTGTAGGATTCATCATTGCTCCTAGAATAAATGCCGCGGGAAGGCTGACAAACGCCTCCCGTGCTGTTGAATTGTTTTTGTCTGATGATATAGAAAGCGCTTTTCCTATAGCTGCCGATTTATGCGAAACAAACCGATTGCGTCAGACAGAAGAAACCAAAACAATCGAAGAAGCATACCAAATGATTGAATCGGAATTTGATTTTAAAAATGATAAAATTATTATATTAACCTGCGACACCTGGCACCACGGAGTTATCGGAATCGTAGCTTCGCGTATAACGGAACGTTATAATCTTCCCGCAATTTTAATTTCTTTTGAAAATTCTGCTGTTGATTCTGTTTCTTCCGACGATATAGGAAAAGGGTCGGGAAGGTCTATCAAGGGATTGAATTTGGTAGAAGCATTGTCTTCCTGTTCCGAGCTATTGCAAAAATTCGGAGGGCATGAACTTGCCGCAGGTTTATCAATCAGCCGAAGCAAAGTGGAAGAATTTAAACGCACCATGAATGAATACGCGGCTTCCCATTTAACAAATGAAGCACTGACTCCGATTGTTCCGATTGACGCGGTTTTTAATCCCTCGGATTTAAACATAAATCAAGCTGAAGAATTATTAAAACTGGAGCCTTTCGGAGTATCAAATCCCACTCCTGTTTTTGCTTTGTATAATGTTTTAGTTTCAGAAATTCGTCCTATAGGATGTAACCGGCATACAAAAATTATCTTCTCAACAGGAAAAACTAACGTAGACGCTGTTTGTTTCGGTATAACACCTCCTTATTTAAACATATTCCCCGGAGATTATGTTGACGTTTCTTTTAATTTAGATATAAACAATTATCAATATGTTCGCTCCATACAATTAATTGTAATTGATATACGTTTATGCGATACTCAATATGAAATGTATTTAGAAAACAAAAGAAACTATTATGATGTAAAAAATTGTGTTGTTCCGATTGCTCCCGAACTAATTCCGGTCCGATCCGATTTTTCAGATTTATATTTATATATAAAGCAGGAAAACAAACGGGGATTTGATATTCATAATATCAACTCTATTGCAAAAAATTGTTCGAAACAAGATATCGGGTATATAAAAACCCGTTTTATTATCGATATTTTTGTGGAAACCGGATTAATTGAAGCTCAGGAAATATCTGAAGATTTATATAAAATAAAAATCAACGTTTTAAACGATAAAGTTATACTGGAAAAATCATCTATTTACAAAATGCTGACTTTAAGTAACAACAATGAATAATGAAATTGATAAACTGATTGCCATATTGATCGCAACCGGTAAGAATTACGATATTACAAAAATAAATAAAGCATATGAATACGCAAAATTGCTGCATGAAGGGCAATACCGCGCAGGCGGAGATGAATATATATCGCATCCGATTGCCGTAGCCGAAATTGTAGCCGGTTTGGAACTTGATACCGATTCAATATGCGCCGCTCTTCTTCACGATACAATTGAAGATTGCGGAACCAAGGTTGATCTTGATAAAATAAAAGAAGAATTCGGACCGGATGTCGCGCTTTTAGTAGACGGTCTTACAAAACTCGTTCGTATACCTTTTGAAGATAAAGAAGAGGAACATATGGAAAATCTCCGTAAAATGTTCCTCGCTATGTCACGCGATATAAGAGTTATTTTTATAAAATTATGCGATCGTCTCCACAACATGCGTACACTCGACGCAAAACCTGAAAATAAAAGAAGAATTACCGCTCTTGAAACAATGCAGGTTTATGCTCCGCTTGCGCACCGTCTCGGTATGCAGCGCATAAAACAGGATCTCGAAAATCTTGCGCTTTCTTATCTCGATCCGATAGGATATAATGAAGTATACAGCGACATCGACCGGAAATACGGATTAAACCGCGGTTTTATCGAAAACGCAAGACAATTAATTTCCGATAAATTGACAGATGCGGGTTTGGAATTCCAACTCGAAGGAAGAGTCAAAACGGTTTACAGTATTTACCGCAAGATGTATGAACAAAACAAATCCTTTGATGAAATATATGATTTTTATGCGATACGCGTATTGGTAAAAACCGAGCTTGAATGTTATACTGTATTAGGTATAATACATGATATGTTCAATTCTATTCCCGGCCGTTTTAAAGATTATATATCAACTCCTAAACCCAACCTGTACAGTTCCATTCATACAACTGTTATAGGACGGGACGGAGTTCCTTTTGAGGTGCAAATCAGAACTTGGGAAATGCATCAAATAGCGGAATACGGGGTAGCCGCTCACTGGAAATATAAATCCGGAGATAAATCAAAGGAAGAAATAGATAAAAAACTCGAATGGGTGGCAAAACTCATTGAAACAGAAGATGATACCCGTGATCCGGAGGAGTTTTTACAAGCTTTAAAAACAGATATATTCCACGATGAAACTTTTATATTTACTCCTAAAGGCGATGTTATAGCTTTGCCGCAGGGTTCTACTGTTATTGATTTTGCTTATGCCATCCATTCCGAAATCGGCAATAAAATGGTCGGCGCAAAAATCAATGGAATGATAGTGCCCATAGATAAAATACCTCAAACCGGAGAAATAGTCGAAATACTGACATCTTCTTCCCAAATAAAGGGTCCTAGCCGGGACTGGCTGAAAATTGTAAAAACAGGAGCTGCCAGAAATAAAATCCGACAATGGTTCAAGAAAGAAAAACGAACAGAAAATATCGCTGTAGGACGTTCGGAAATTGATCATGAACTGAAAAAAATCGGAAGATCATACACGGAAAATCAACGTGACGAAATATTAAAAAATGTGGCTTTTCGGTTTGGAATACAAAATATCGACGATTTGTATAATACATTGGGTTACGGCGGTATCACAATAACAAAACTATCCGCAAAACTGCGTGATGAATTTGACAGAATTGTTAAAACGGAACCTGATTTTAAAACGGAAATCAATATTATTACCCCTCCGAAACAAAGAAAAAATCAATCCGGAATTATAATAGACGATGATGTTGACAGCTGTGCCGTAAAATTCGCACATTGCTGCAATCCTGTTCCCGGAGACGGAATAATTGGATTTATAACAAAGGGATATGGAATTTCTGTTCATAAAACTGATTGTCCCAATGTTAAAAACGGAATTGAAAAAGCGGAATACAAGGACAGGTGGGTAACTGCCAGATGGGCATTACCTGATAACACTGCTCCTGATAATTTGTTTGAAGCACTTCTTGCCGTTATAGCCGAAAACAGGATTACCCTGATTGCCGATATATCGTCAACACTTGCTGATATGCATGTTTCAATTCACCAGATAAATACACAAAAACGCGGCGAGGGCGAAATAATATTAAATCTTGTGATTAGCTGCCGCAGCTCGGATCACTTAAAATCTATTATATCAAGACTGCGTCAGATACAAAGTATCATTAATGTGGAACGCGGTTATTCATAAAAATACGGTGTTTATATGACTGTAGTATTACAACGCGTTCTAAATGCGAATGTGGAAATAAACGGAATAATAACGGGAAAATGCGGTTACGGATATGTAATATTATTGGGAGTGTTTTCCGGAGATGATTTATGCGATGCCCGCGCTTTAGCTGAAAAGGTCGTAAAATTACGTGTTTTCAGCGATTCCGCGGGAAAAATGAATTTATCGATTACGGATATATCGGGAAGTGTCCTGATAATATCTCAATTCACATTGTGCGCCGATTACTCACACGGAAACCGTCCGGATTTTTTATCTGCCGCCGATCCGGTGACAGCAAAAAAGCTATATGATTATTTTATTTCAGAAATGAAAACAAGAATCGGAGAAGACAAAGTAGAAAGCGGGATATTCGGCGCTGATATGAAAGTTTCTCTTATAAATGACGGTCCTGTTACGATTATTATGGAAAGTGATGTTTTAAAAAAGTGAAATTAATCTGCGAAGGCGAGGTTAATATTTATTATGTGCAGACAATTTGCCTGATTTTTTTCCCCGGAGAAAAATTTTCGGAAAGCGAAATAACAAACGAAGAAACCCCGGTTTTGCATGTAAGTTTATTGGAGGATGAATCATCAGCGACCGCACGAGCCTATATAAAAATAGGAGGAAACGGGAATTCCAATTCATGCACACGTCTTTTTACAGCGGATAATTCTATCGAAAAAACCCGAAGAAATGCTGTCGGATCAGCAGTTTATTCGGCTTGCCGCGGTCTTTTCCGATTTACTCCCTCATGGGGTATGTTAACGGGTGTTAGACCTTCAAAAATTGCGGCATCCCTCATAGCGGAAGGAAAAACTCCTTCTGAAGTACGCAATTATCTGAAAGAAAATTATTATGTAATACCTAAAAAAGCTTCTCTTGTTACGGATATCGCAGTTCGGGAATCAAAAATAATAGCACAGCTGCCTCCTGAATCATGCAGTGTATATATATCTATTCCCTTCTGTCCGACAAGATGCGCATACTGTTCTTTTGTATCATACTCAACAAAGCGTCTTTTATCAATGATACCCGATTAT
Source organism: Eubacteriales bacterium (assembly GCA_031549925.1). Lineage (GTDB taxonomy): Bacteria > Bacillota > Clostridia > Oscillospirales > CAG-272 > JAVBPA01. The sequence continues at coordinate 17,101 of JAVBPA010000030.1, read as the reverse complement.
TTGGTTCGTTTATGTTCAGATATAAAGCGAACCTTCGATTTAATAAAACAATCAAACAAAAAAGTTGTTACAATTTATATAGGCGGAGGTACGCCTACAATATTATCATCCGATCAGCTTAATATATTACTGTCCTGTATAAACGAATGTATCGATACAAAAACAGTTTTTGAATATACCCTTGAAGCCGGAAGACCTGATACAATAACGGAAGAAAAGTTAAAAACCGCTTCAGCATACGGTATAAACCGAGTCAGTATAAATTCGCAAACTTTATCAAATGATGTTCTTGCTTCAATCGGCCGCCATCACACAAGCGAAGATTTTTATAAGTCTTATAATATTGCGAAAAGCAGCGGCATAAAATATATCAATACGGATATAATTGTGGGTTTGCCCGGTGATAATTTCGCGACATTTTCCAATACGATTGACAGTATAATTAAATTACGTCCGGATAATATAACCGTACATACTTTCTGTGTAAAAAAATCTGCCGATATAATAAATTCAGATGAAGCGATTTATTCCCGTATAGGAGCGGAAGCTTCAAAATGCGTAGATTATTCTCAGTTGCGATTAAAATCGGAAAAATTTGTGCCATACTATATATACCGCCAAAAAAACACCGTTGGTAATTTGGAAAATGTAGGTTTTGCACGTCCGGGATCAGAAGGACTTTATAATATTTTTATTATGGAGGAAATACACAATATTTACGCAGTCGGGGCAGGAGCTGTTACTAAAATAGTAAACCGTTCGGAGAGCAAAATTAATCGTTTTTTTATGCCGAAATATCCTTATGAATATCTTGCTATGGATACAGAACATGATATCATTCCTTTTTATGAAAAAATTATGGTGAATACTGATGCTAATACAAAATGAGTTATTTAATTCCGAAAACGAAATAATATCCTATATAAAAAAATGCGAAACCAATTTTTTTTCGCAGATAAAAACAGCCGCAGATAAAATTGCCGATGATAAAAAAATAAAATTTATAACGCTTGCGGGACCTACTTGCGCCGGAAAATCAACCACCGCGGAAATTTTAAAAGATGAACTCTTTATGCACGGATTAAAATTGTCTATTGTATCGATCGACGACTTTTTTTTAGATACTGATCACATAGACCGGAAAACTTCCGATCAAACGGAGGAAATTGATTATGATTCGCCGAAAGCCATTGATCTTGTTTGTTTTGACGAATGTATAAAAAACATTTTAAACAAAAAATATTTTTATCTCCCTAAATTTGATTTTCACACGGGAAAAAGAATCTCATATCAGGGATTTGATCCCAGTGTTTGTGATTTGATAATTTTTGAAGGGATTCAAGCGATATATCCCGAAATAACAGAACATATTCCGAATGAAATGAACGCTAAAATATTTATTGACGCATGCGAAGATTTAATGGTTGACGGATATGTTTTTAATCGGATCGAAATCAGACTTATAAGAAGGATAGTGCGAGATGTAAAATTCAGAAATGCGGATCCCTATTTTACATTGTTTTTATGGAACGGAGTCCGCAAGAATGAAAACACAAATATATATCCGAATATAAATAATGAATTTGTACAAATAAATTCTCTTCTGGGTTATGAAATGAATATCATCAGAGATACATTTTTAAAAATTACCGATGGATATACATGCGGAAACAAATTCAGCGATACTGTTTGCGAGCTGCGGAATAAATTGCAAAAGATAAAATCAATTGACACAAAACATCTTCCAAAAAATTCTGTATACCGTGAATTTTTAGGATAAATTAATTAACAATTATATAAACTTGTACAATGAAAGATGTGAAAAAATGATAAAGAAACCTGACCTTTCAGTATATGTTGAGAGTGTTGATTACATCAAATCAAAAATTGAAACGATTCCTGAAATCGCAATCATTTTAGGAAGCGGACTCGGAGGAATCGCGGAAAGTTTAGATGATCCCGTCATTATGCCATACAACAGTATACCGAATTTCCCAAGCATTACAATTCTGTACCATAAAGGTGATTTAATTTGCGGGAAATTAAAAAATAAAAATGTTTTAGTAATGAACGGCCGTTTCCATTATTACGAAGGATACGAAATGTGGGAGATAGCCTATCCTATCGCGGTTATAAAACTTCTGGGGATTAAAAAACTCATTATAACAAACGCAAGCGGAGGTATCGGTGAAAATATACGTATAGGTGATCTTGTTTGTATAAAAGATCATATAAAACTAGCTCCGGATTCACCTGAGAGAGGTTCGAATATTTCAATTTTAGGAGAACGTTTTTTTGATATGCAATCGGTTTACGATTCGCAAATGAGAACACTTGCGCATAAAAAAGCACGCGAATTGGATATAGAACTGAAAGACGGCATTTATGCGTATATGTCAGGTCCGCAATACGAAACCCCGGCAGAAATTAATATGCTGCGTATATTAGGAGCAACAACGGTCGGCATGTCAACTGTTCCGGAAGTAATCGAAGCGGCGCATTGTAAAATTCCGGTTTTATGTATTTCCTGCGTCACCAATATGGCAGCGGGTATAACCGGTGCTTCGATATCCGAAAGAGAAGTTTTTGATACCGGAAAAATTATATCAAAGAAGTTAATTCTATTACTTCAATCACTGATAGAAATTTTATAAAATAATTATAAAATATAATAATGTAAAAAAAAAACGGAGGCTTAAATGAACGAAAAAAGTTACACCGAAAAATTGCCTAATAATTATCAACAGCGTATGGAAATCGATTTAAATAAAAACAAAAAACTCGCTGTATGGGTAAATTTATCAAGTATATTATTGCTGCTGCCATTTGCTTCATTTTATTACATATTCTTTTTTAAACCCTTTGCTATTCCAAAAATAAGTTCACTGATAATAAATTCAATTGTTTTTATTTTTGGTCTGATAGCGGCAATAATTTTACATGAAGCAATACACGGTATAACTTTCAAAGCATATTCACCTAAAGCTAAAATAAAATTCGGTTTTACCGGTTTATATGCATACGCGGGTAATTCCAGCGGATATTATTATAAAAACGCATATAATACAATTGCTATAATGCCTTGTGTTTGTATCACATTAGCTTTAATTATTACGCTTTTCTTTGTAAGAAATTATTCGGATATATTTTTTGTTATTTATGCAATCATGTCCATCCATTTCACAGCTTGTTTCGGTGATTTTTATGTATGCTTCGTTTTATCCAAATTACCTAATCACACATATATATTGGACAATGGAACTTCAATGAATTTATACGTCAGACATATCTCAAAGAAAAAATAGAAATATCAGAGGTTTTAAATGACCGATAATGCGAAAAAACCGCAAAGATTATTTTTATCGGGAGTTATAATTTTAACTTTTTCCAACTTGTTGATAAAAATAATAGGTTTAACCCTAAAAATACCTCTTACTCATATTTTGGGTGAAGAGGGTATGGCGTATTATAATGTAGCATATGAAATTTATGTATGGTTTTATATGATATCTACAGCCGGAATTCCGGTTGCCATATCAATTCTCATATCGGAAAGCCGTGTAAAAGGTAACATTAAAGAAGTAAAACGTATTTTCAAAATTACATTGACTTTATTTATTATTATCGGTCTTTTAGGAATGATGATAATGATCGGCGGTTCAAAGGTTTTTGCGAATCTGTATAAATTTAAAGAATCTTACATTTCTATTCTCGCTATAGCTCCGACCTTGTTTTTTATTTGTGTTTCAAGCTCAATAAGAGGTTATTTTCAAGGTTATCAAAACATGCTGCCGACAGCAGTATCGCAAATTATAGAAGCTGTCGGAAAGTTGACAATAGGAATCCTATTCGCTTTATATGCGATAAACAAAGGTTACAGCCTGCCTGTTGTAGCGGCGATGACAATCTTAGGATTAACTATCGGCGTGGCTTTCGGAATGTTATTTTTAGTAGTTTCAAAGCTTTTGTTCAAAGCAGCTCCGTTTGATAAAGAATATTTAACCGATAACAGCGATAATCTTCCGCAGAGAAGCGTAAAAACATTACTCAGTTTAATTGTTATAACCGCTGTACCGATAACGCTTTCATCTTCTGTTATGTCATTTACCAGTATGATTGACGGAATGATATTATCTCAAAGGCTGCAAGCCATCGGCTATACGGAACAAATGACTCTTACAATGTACGGAAATTATAAATCTCTTGCGATTTCGATGTTTAATATGCCTCCGGCTCTGATATACCCGATAACTTATTCTGTTATACCTTTGCTTTCGGCAGCTGTTGCTTCGAACAACAAAAAACGTGTTGATTTTATAATGAACAGTACTTTAAAAACCGCTTCAATGATAGCAATTCCCTGTTCACTCGGGATGTCATTCCTATCTGAACCTATATTAAAACTGCTTTTTGCGGAATCCGCGGCGAAACGCGCCGCTCCGTTGCTTTCATTATTATCACTATCTATTTTTTTCGTCGGAATGCTCGCTGTTTCAAATGCTTTGCTGCAAGTCCACAAGCTGGAAAGAAAACCCATCATTTCGATGATAGTCGGTTCTTTGGTAAAACTTTTCGCAAGCTATATATTGATAGGAATTCCTTCCATTAATATTTACGGATCTCCTATAGGAACTTTTTTGTGTTACTTTACAATATGCGCTATGAATTTTTATTATCTGGCGCGTTATGTAGGTTTAATTCCAAGCATAGCCAATATATTCATAAAACCATTTATAGCTTCCCTATGCTGCTCAGGAACTGCGATAGGGGTTTATAAATTGCTGACCTTTACACCGATAAATGAAAAAATAATAACATTAGCAGCGATATTTTCAGCCGTTGCGGTTTATGCAGTCGCAATATTTATTTTCCGCTGCATTGAAAAAGAAGATGTATTACTATTGCCTAAAGGACAAAAAATATTTAATTTGTTACATAAAATAAAACTTATGCGGTAAATATAAATCCGGAGAAATTAAAATGCAGGAAAATATTTTAGATATTATAAAAAAAGATGTATATAACATAAATGATTTGGTAAAAATCATGACAATACTGCGATCGGAAAAAGGATGTCCCTGGGATCGCGAACAAAATCACGAAAGTATTCGCAATAATTTTATTGAAGAAACATATGAAGTCGTTGAAGCGATTGATAATAATGATTCCGCTTTGCTGCTTGAAGAATTGGGTGATGTTCTTCTTCAAGTTATATTTCACAGCCGCTTAGCGGAAGAAGAAGGTAAATTTAATTTTGAAGACGTGGTAAACGATATATGTGTAAAATTAATTTTCCGCCATCCTCATATATTCGGAGAAACTAAAGCCGACACTTCTGAACAAGTATTAAAAAATTGGGATACAATAAAACGAAACTCCAAAAATCAAACCACAGTATCCTCCGAGCTTGATAGTGTCGCAAAATCACTGCCCGCTCTGCTCCGTGCCGGAAAATTGATAAAAAAGGCAAAAAAAGCTGGAATTGATGTTAATGTTAACGATAACATAAAAAACGATGTCGTTTATGATATAGGAGCTCGTCTTTTTTCAGTTGCCTCAGAAGCAGTTTCAGATGATATTGACCCTGAACAGGCTTTGTATAATTATTGTGAAAAATTTATTGAAAATCTTGATAAATAAATAAAATTATGTTATAATTCCACTTAAAGTTATTGATAATAATATTGTAAAATTGTATAATATTATGTCACAATAATAAATATCCAAAAATTACTATAAAGTTATGAAAGGCAAAAATAAAATGACAAAAAATTTACTTATTGCAGAAATTGCAAAAAAAACATCACTGACAAAAAAGCAGGCAGATGAAGCTCTGGAAGCATTAATTTCAACAATTGAAGATTCTCTTGCAGCAGGAGACAAAGTTCAAATAACAGGTTTCGGATCATTTGAAGTACGCGAACGCGGAGAACACAGCGGACGTAATCCTTATACAGGAGAACCAATCGTTATAGCCGCTTCCAAACACCCCGCTTTTGTTGCCGGAAAAAATTTAAAAGATAAAGTAAAATAATAATTATAAATGAGACTTGATAAATATCTTAAGGTATCAAGAATTATAAAACGACGTACAGTTGCCAATGAAGCATGTGACGCGGATCATGTTTCGGTAAACGGCCGTCCTGCAAAGGCTTCATATGAAGTAAAAACAGGGGATATCTTGGAGATACGTTTCGGCGGGAGTAAAAATCTTCGGGTTCGTGTTACCGATGTTCGTGAACACGCAGCAAAGGCTGACGCGGCGAATATGTACGAAGTAATAACCGAAGCTTAATTTTATTGTTTCTTTCAGTTCTGGGGTGCATATTTATATATAAACCGGAATATATTTGTAATATATACAATATATATACTGCCGGGAGAATAAAATGAATAAACCTCAGAATGAACAAAACAGAACAGCTCCGTCCCATACCGTCAATATTTCAGACCGCCGTGTTATTAATATAACCGGAACTGATGATATATTGAGCTTTGATGAAAACAGTGTTGTTATATCGACAGTTCTCGGTATTATGAGTATTGACGGTTCTAATCTGCGTATTATAAAATTAAACACTGACGGCGACGGTTCATTGATTATCGAAGGAAATATCGGCGGCGTCTTTTATGTCGATGAAAATTCATCCAAAAAGAAAAATAAATTTTCATTATTTAAATCCGGAAGCGGTTTTGTATCCGGCAACGGGGTTTAATACAAGTGGAAATTTCGCAAAGCGATTTAGCTTTTATATTTTTATACTCGATAGTTGTAGGTGTCATTCTGGGAATTGTATATGATATATTCAGAATTATACGTATAGCTACAGATATGCGTTTAAAAAAATCCGACGGTAAGCAAAAAGAAAAAATCAAAACAAAAAAACAAAATTTATTTTTAAATATTTTTTCTAAAACAGTAAATGCTTCTTCAGTTATATTTGTATTTATCGAAGATATATTATTTTCAATAATAGCGTCTGTTGTTGTTACTGTTTTTATTTTCAATATAAATAACGGTCAGGTAAGATGGTTTGCGCTTGCCGGATCGGCTGTCGGATTTTTTCTGTATTACATGACTGTCGGAAAATTAATAATCTTTTGTGCGCAAAAAATAATTTCATTTATCGGTGCGGTAGTTATATTTATTTTACGGTTAACTTTTATTCCGATATTCAAGTTGCTTTTTTTTATATACAATTTGGTTTATAAGCTTTTATCATCGGTTATATCGAAATTATATTTGAAACATTGTAAATCAAAAACAAAAAGAATAAAAAATAAATTAATAAAAGAAGCCGGCGAATTATTCAACAATTAAAATTACATATAAAATATCATGAAAAAAACAAAAATAACAAATAGAAAAAAGATTAATTTTTTCGTAAAAATTTTAATATTTACATTTTTAATATTTTGTGCGGTTACAATTATTTCTCAGCTGGTACAATTTAATATTTATGAAAAAGAATATGATTCTTTAAAGGATGATGTTTACAAAGCTGAACAATTGAATGAAGAACTCCTTGAAAATTTAAATCGTCCGTTCGATGATCAATATATAATTAGTATAGCGAGAAAAAAGCTGCATTATCATTTGATTGAAGAAATAATATTTTACAATGATTTAAAGAAATAAATTTAATTTATATTATATTGTGGAGGAATATCAATTTGCCGGTTTCAGCTGCTGATGAAATTCGGATTGAGATTGGATCGATCCTTGAAGGTAAAATTACTGCGATTACAAATTTCGGCGCATTTGTTTCAATTGGTGATAATAAAAACGGTATGATTCATATTTCTGAAATATCCGATTCTTTTGTACGCGATATAAAAAATTTTGTTACGGTCGGTTTATTTGTTAAAGTAATGGTTATTGGAATTGATGAAAACAATAAAATAGCTCTGTCATTAAAAAGAGCAGCGGCAAAAGATTCAGAAAACAATTATGATAATAAAACGCAGGAAAAGAAACAGGAAAAAATCATTGAAATAAATGATAACACTGCTTTTGAAATAATAAATCCGCCGTCCGAAGATTTTGCATCTTCCTCTCGTAAAAATAACAAATCATTTGAAGATATGCTTAATAAATTTAAAAATGAAAGCGACGAAAAAATTTCTGATTTGAAAAAATCATATGATTCCAAACGCCCCGGAGCGGGGTTTAACAGAAAAAATAAATATAAATAAACATTTTGGCGGGAGAAGAATTCCCGCTGTAGGTTGAAGACAAAGGTTACGAAGAAACGGTCGCTATTGAAAAAGCTCCGCAAAACTTTATAATTCTGTCATTTTAATGGTTATTTTCGTAACATTTTTACCCATCGGACTTTGTCTGCAATCTGTAGCGGGAAAAAACTCCCGTTATTTAAATATAAAGTACAAAATATTTAGAAAGAAAAATTTTTATGGTAATAAAAAACGTTAAAATTTTTACAATGGATAAAATTTCAAATGTTATCGAAAATGGTTATGTTGTAATATCTGATAACAAAATCATAGAAATATCTTCGGGATCATACGAAGGATCTGAGGAAAACCAAATAGACGGAAATAAAGGGTGGTTATTCCCCGGATTTATCGATGGTCACACACACATCGGTTTAATTGAAGATTCTATATCTTTTGAAGGCGACGATATTAACGAAACCGGAGATTCAATAACACCGCACCTCCGCGGAATCGACGCAATAAATCCGCTTGACAGATGTTTTACAGAAGCGCGTGAAGCGGGCGTTACATGTTTGGCCGCAGGCCCCGGAAGTGCCAATCCTATAGGAGGACAATTTTGCGTTATAAAAACATACGGCAACAGAATCGATAATATGATAGTCAAAGCTCCTGCCGCAATGAAATTCGCATTGGGAGAAAATCCCAAAAGCGTATATCACGCAAAAAATCAAATTCCTGAAACACGCATGGCGACAGCGGCTATGATACGCGAAAATTTAATAAAAGCAAAAAAATACGCTGAAGCTATTGATAAAGCGAATACTCCAGCAGGCGAAGATGAAGACCAACCGGATGAACCCGATTTTGATATGAAGCTTGATTCTCTGCTCCCTGTTGTAAAAGGTGAACTGTCCGCTCATTTCCATGCACACAGAACAGATGATATTTTTACCGCGATAAGGATAGCGAAAGAATTTAACTTAAAATATTCTATTGTTCATTGCACTGAGGGTTATCTTATAGCCGATGAATTATTAAAAGATAATGTAACGGTATTTGCCGGACCGAATTTATGTGACAGATCAAAACCTGAACTCCGTTCACTTTCGTTTGAAAATCCTGGTGTTTTAAGCAAAACCGGTGTAAAACTCGGTATTACAACCGATCATCCCGTAATACCTATCCAATATTTGCCGCTTTGCGCTTCTCTTGCCGTTAAAAACGGCATGGATAAAATGGAAGCATTAAAAGCGATCACAATTAATCCTGCTTCAATTTTAGGTATAGATAACCGTGTCGGGTCGATCGAAAACGGAAAAGACGCGGATTTAGTATTGTTTGACGAAGATCCTTTCGGTTTTATGGCGAAAGTTGTTTCTGTTTGGATAGACGGTATTAAAATAAAATGAAAATAATTCATTCAGATAAAATTACATCCGCTGTCCGCGATATGTTTATATCTGCCAATTTACAATTACCTTATGACGCGGAACAATTAATTTATGAATCGGTTAATAATGAAAGCAACGAAATCGGAAAATCTGTACTTAAAAATTTATGCAAGAATTTAGAAACCGCAAAAAAACTAGGTATACCTATTTGTCAGGATACCGGAATGGCTGTCTTATTTGCCGATATCGGACAAGAAGTTTGTATTGAAGGCGAATTGTTTGAAAATGCCGTAAATGAAGGTGTGAGACAAGCTTATATTGAAGGATATATGCGTTGCTCCGTTGTAAACGATCCCTTATTTAACAGAAAAAATACAAATGATAATACGCCTGCCATAATATATACACGCATTGTTGCGGGTGATAAAATTGTTTTAGACGCAGCTCCGAAAGGATTCGGCAGTGAAAATATGAGCAGGCAAAAAATGTTTAACCCATCGGTAAATAAAGAAGATATAATCAGTTTTGTCGAAAATACCGTCATTGAGGCTGGAAGTAATCCATGCCCGCCGATAATTGTAGGTGTAGGAATAGGCGGAACTTTTGATTACAGTACAGTTCTTGCAAAAAGAGCGCTTATAAGACCGGTATCAATTCGAAATAATAATCCGGATTACCGTGAACTTGAAAATGAAATTCTTATAAAACTGAACAAAACCGGAATAGGGCCGCAGGGATTCGGAGGAGATACTACAGTTTTTGCCGTTAATATAGAATACGCACCTACACATATAGCGGGATTGCCTGTTGCGGTAAATATAAATTGTCATGTAATGCGTCATGCAAGAAAAATTTTATAATTATGTATTTATATTATGGAGGGTGTTATGCCTGAAGGGAAAATAATAAATTCATGGGAAGTCAAGCCTTTAATTTTAGATAATACATATTCTTCTAAAATGCTTCTGGATAACATAGTGGCAGATGCGGAAACCGTGCAGATAAACGAAGGAACCTTAAAGGGCGGATGCAGTACGACTGGAGGAGTTCACGAAAAAGATGAAGTTTATTATATAGTAAAAGGCAAAGCAGTGCTTCATTTGGACGATAAAGTATATGATATATCCGCCGGAAGCGTAGTTTTTATTCCCGGAGGTGTTTTCCATTCGCTCGATAATAAAAGCAAAACCGAAGATTTTGTTTTACTTACATTTTGGATGAAAGCGGAAGACAACGAAGTATATAATTTGCGTGTTAAAAAATGGGGGAAATCATTCAAAACTATATATGAAGATTAAATAGTATGGACAAGAAGTCAAACTAATAGATATGTCCCTTCAAAAAAGCGAAATTGCACAGCGGAAAGTAAAGAGCCAGTATTTTTGTCATATTATGATGTTGAAGTTAATTGTTTATACATGATTTACCACAAAGGAAAATTGTTATGGAGATAAGCAATGATTGAATACAGAAAAGCCAATTTGGATGATGTTGAACAAATCAAATATTTATATGAAGAATTTTTTTCTCACAACGCAAATCAACAGCCTGCATATTATAAAGCTGCTATTGAAAGCGGAAAATACCCAACATACATTATTAAAAGCGAAAATGAAATGCTTTTTGTCGCTGATAACAATGGAAAAATAATTGGGTTAATACATACATCGGAAGATAAGACGCCTCCTTTTGATTGCTACATTTCCCAAAGTTTTGTGATCATTGTAGATTTATATGTTTTACCTGAATATCGTAAACAAGGTATTGGTACAGAATTATTAAATAAAGTCAAATTCTGGTCAACAGAAAGAGAAGTTGATTATATTGAATTAAATGTTTTAAGTGTAAATGAAAATGCTATCAAATTGTATAAAAATGCAGGTTTTAAATTAGTTTCCCACATAATGAGGTATCGTGCCAAATAGTCACTATACTATTAATAAATCTAAACCGTACTAAAATCATGATTTGCAAGATTAGTTGCATAATTCAATATTTTAATCCAAGCTTGAAAATCATTTTATATTTTCAGGCTTTTCTTATGTAAAAAATTAACGTTTCAAAAAAGTGGATTATGGTTAGCTTTATATAATTTACACCTAACAATTTAATATTTTATAAAAACAAAACTCCGTTAAAAATAATAGATTAAAAAATTATTTCGTATAAATAAATATTTATTGTAATTGTTATATCATTATGCTATAATCGGGAAAATGTTATAATATAAAATTTAAAGCGGAGAAAAATATAAATGGATAGTGGAAAATTAATTGATATATATTTTACCATGAACAAAATACGCGCTTTTGAGCAGAACGCTTTATCTCTTTTTGAAGCTGATAAATTACGCGGATCAGTTCATTTATGTATCGGTCAGGAGGCTGTTCCCGCTACTGTATGTTCATATTTAAAAGAAACAGATTATATAACAAGTACACATCGCGGTCATGGTCACTGCATAGCAAAAGGAGCAGATTTGAGATATGCTATGGCTGAATTGATGGGACGCGAAACCGGATATTGCAAGGGACGCGGAGGATCTATGCACATAGCGGATTTCAACGGAGGCAACTTAGGGGCTAATGCTATTGTGGGAGGAGGCTTGCCGATAGCGGTGGGAGCTGCTTTATCCTGTAAAATGCAGGGTAAAGATAATATAGCAGTCGCATTTTTCGGAGACGGCGCTTCTAATGAAGGAATTTTCCATGAATCGTTAAATTTGGCTGCCGTTTGGGGTTTACCTATTATATTTGTATGCGAAAATAACGGATATGGTATTTCCGTTCCAGTATGGCAAAGTACATCGGTTAAAGATATATCGTCAAGAGCCGCCGCTTATAATATTCCCGGATATACAGTTGACGGAAACAATGTTATAGAAATAGCTTCAGTTATAGAATCAGCGGTACAGCGTGCAAAAAAAGGCGAAGGACCTTCATTGGTTGAATGTAAAACATACCGCTGGCTCGGACATTGGACGGGAGATCCGCAAAATTACCGGACTAAAGAAGAAGTAAATGAGTGGAAAGAAAAATGCCCTATAAAAAGACACAAAGAATATTTATTATCAAATGGTATAACAAATGATTTAATTCTTTCAAATCTTGAAAAAAAAGCGTATGAGCTGGCAAATGAAGCTGTTGAATTTGCTTTGCAAAGTCCCGAACCTAACCCGGATGATGTTCTTGATAATATATTTTTTGAATCAAATATAATTTCGGAGGTTCATTAATATGTCTGAAAAAACATACGCAACGGCGGTGAGGGATACAATAGCCGAAGAAATGCGCCGCGATGAATCCGTTTTTATAATGGGTGAAGATATTGAAGTTTTAGGCGGGATATTCGGCTGTACAAAAGGTTTAGCGCAGGAATTCGGAGTTTCCAGAGTAAGAAATACTCCAATTTCAGAAGCGGCCTTTATCGGAGCAGGGCTTGGAGCCGCTTGTACCGGAATGCGCCCGATAATCGAGCTTATGTATATGGACTTTGCTCTTGTTTCAATGGATCAAATAATAAATCAAGTCGCAAAAACAAGATATATTTTCGGGGGGAAAGTCAAAATTCCGCTGGTTATAAGAGGTCAGCAGGGGGTAGGCAGAGGCAATGCTGCAACACATTCACAAAGTATGGAAGCAATATTTATGCATTTTCCGGGTATTAAACTTGCTCTCCCTTCAACTCCTGCGGATGTGTGCGGATTACTCCGTTTTGCTATCAGAGATGATAATCCGGTTATTATAATAGAACATAAACAGTTATACACACAAAAAGGAGAAGTACCGGATAATCCTGATTTTATAATCCCTTTCGGCAAAGCCAGTATTGTAAGAAAAGGAAATGACGCGACTGTTATAGCGACACATACCTATGTTAAAAAAGCTATTGAAGCGGCAGAAGATTTGGCAGGAGAAGGCATTGATATTGAAGTTATCGATCCGCGTACGTTGGTACCTTTTGACAATGAAACTATAATTAATTCCGTAATGAAAACCGGACGCGCAGTTGTAGTTCATGAAGCTTACAAAACAGCGGGAATTGGAGCGGAAATAGCTTCAATTATTATGGAAGAAGCTTTTGAGTATCTTGATGCGCCTGTTATACGCTTAGGAGCAAAATCATGCCCTCTGCCTTTTAATTTAGGCCTTGAAAATGCTGTTGTTCCGCAAAGCAAGGATATATACAACGCGGTAAAACGTGTATTATGGTTATAATAATATGATTTACGATGTTATAATGCCGAAACAAGGTTTGCAAATGACAGAAGGTGTTATTGTAGAATGGTTATATTCTGAGGGTGATTTTGTTTTTTCCGGCAAACCTCTTTTCGTCATTGAAACCGATAAGTCAGAAATAAAAATTGACGCTCAGCACGACGGTGTACTTATAAAAATATTAGCTGAGGAAGGCGAAACGGTTACTGTCGCTAAAACAATAGCTTATATCAGTGACAGTACCGATGATTTGCTACCGGAAGTTTTAATACAAAATAAAAAATCGGATATTCAAAAAGAAAACGAAAAAGATTCTATAAAAAAAGAAATAAATAGAAATAATAATATAATTGGGAAAAATAGAATTTTTATTACTCCGAGAGCTAAAAAACTCACAATAAAAAATAATATAAACTATGATTATATAAAAGGCAGCGGATATAAAGGTATTATAATTGAAAGCGATATTATAAAAGAAATTGAAAACAATAAAAACATCATTGAAAAACCACTGCCGCAAAAATTTAATAATACAAATCAATCATCCGTTTCTTGTGTTTATCATAAAGTTATAATAAATATAAAAGAAATAAATAAATTGTGCGAAAACTTTAATAAAAACGGAATAAATTGTACCATTTTTGATTTTATTTTATATGCGGCAAATAAAAATTTACCGGAAGACATTATTTGCAAAGCATTTGTAAACGAAAATAATTATAATTTGCTATACTATCAAAACAAAAAATCTTTTAGTGAATTCATAAAACAAACACCGGTAAAACCTAAAAACAATTCGGTTATTGCGATATCAGATTTATCAGATAAAAACATAAATGAAAGTATACTCCCGGTTTATGATGAAATGAAAGCGATATTATGTGCCGGAGCCGTACACAATGGTAAAATTGTATTGACAATGAATTACAATCAGTATAAAATAGGCTTTGACAAGGCGATTGACTATTTGAATAAAATTAAAAATTTGATTGAAGTTCCCTCTTTGCTTTTAATTATATAAAAATTATAAGGAGTTTAAAATGGACAATTTTTTCAACATTACAAAAGTAAGCAACGCTCAAACCCATCTCATAACAGGAGAAAATGTTTACGGTGAAAAAGGTAAAGGCGGTATGGCTCAGCAAAGCTCGACAATTCAACCCGAAGTTGCTAAAATCGGTCAGATATGGGAATCTCCGAATCCATGTGCCCGTGATTTAGGCGCAAAATGGAAAATTCGTCCCTGTATAACATTGGCTGGGAAATCAACAACAACTTTAATGGATGTTGAAGGTCCCGGAAAAATAACTCATATATGGATTACAGTAGATTCCGCAAAATACCGTGATTTGATAATCCGCATGTACTGGGATAATGAAGAATATCCTTCTGTGGAAGTACCTCTGGGAGACTTTTTCTGCTGCGGATGGAAAACAAGACTTAATATTTTATCCATACCGATAAATGTAAATCCTTCGGGAGGCATGAATTGCTTCTTCCCTATGCCATTTAAAAAACATGCTAAAATAACAGTTGAAAATCGTCATCCCAATAATTTCGGCGGATTTTTCTACGCTATCAGTTATGAAACATGTGAAATAGAAGAAGAAACAGCTTATTTCCATGCTAAATTCAATCGCACAAACCCATTAAAATACGGTGATGATTATTTAATTATCGACAATATAAAAGGCAGAGGTCATTATGTTGGAACTCAAATGTGCTGGCAGCAAAACAATGACGGCTGGTGGGGTGAGGGTGAAATAAAAGCTTTTATTGATGGAGATGACGAATATCCTACATATTGCGGAACAGGTACGGAAGACTATTTCGGAGGAGCATGGTGCTTCCAATCGAATTTTACCGCTCCTTTCTTCGGTTTTACCGACACAAATAATCTAAATAACAACCGTCAGATTAATACAATAGGCAACCGTCACAACATGTATAGATTCCACATAATGGATCCTATCAGATTTAATTCTGATTTGCGTATTACAATGCAGGCTATCGGATGGCGCAGCGAAGGCAGATATTTGCCCTTGCAGGATGATATCAGTTCTGTTGCATATTGGTATCAGATTCATCCTACAAACAATGTTTATATACCTATAGGAAACCGGGACGCACTTGAAATAATTTAAAATAATTATTTAAAATAAAAAAGAACCCTTTTGTATTTATATCTGTATATTAAATAATACAATATATTTTAGCAATCGGGTTCTATAATTTTATGAATATAAAAGGTGATATATGGATAGTTATAATTCTTTTAATATTAATTTCGATAATCTTAAATATGAATATGCTGCGGAGATTATAAAAAATCGTTTGGAAAAAAGGAATATCCGTTTTGATTCTTTGTCAGAATATTCTATAAATTTATTTCATGACTCGACTTTAACATCAGGTGAATTTCGCATAAATGAAAATAATATTTATTCAAACGGTATATCAGGTATTTTACACGGAGCGGGATATTACATGCGTAAATGTATATATAAAAATAATGCAATCAAACCGTGTGATTTGAACATAACGATAAAACCGGATTGTTCGGTAAGAGGAGCTTATTTCGCAAGCCATTTCCACAATTATTACCATGTAGTTCCGATAGAAGAATTTATTTATTATCTCGAAGATTTAGCTTTGTCCGGTATTAACGCAATAATGGCAATAGTACCGATGATAAATTTAAAATCGATTGACGATCCCTGCAAGGAAGAAAGCATTTTCCGTTTGTCTCAGTTATTTTGTACCGCAAACAAACTTGAAATGAAAACATGTACAATTTTAGACACAAACAGCGGCTATATCGATTATCCGGATGAATATAAATTTACACCTGTGCGCGACGACTACGGAAGACACGGCAACACCGGAAACATGATGTGTATATCGAAACCCGGTGCAATGGAACTTATAGATTATTACAATGCCGATATTTTACAATGCTTTTTAAAATATAATGCTCCTATCGATATGTTTATGACATGGCCTTATGACGAAGGAGGATGCGGATGCGAAAAGTGCGCTCCATGGGGTGCCAAAGGATTTATATATTCTTCAAAGCATGTATTTTCCGAAGCAAAAAAATATTATCCCGAAGCAAAGTGTATTGTATCCACATGGACATTTGATACACCTTTCGAAGGTGAATGGGAATCGCTTTCAAAAAGTTTAGAAGACGAAAAATGGTGTGATATAATATTAGCCGACGCTCATGAAAATTATCCGAGATATCCGCTTGACTGCGGAGTTCCCGGAAATTTGCCTCTTATAACATTTCCTGAAATAAGTATGTGGGGGTTA
>JAVBPA010000107.1:0-15036 GCA_031549925.1 Eubacteriales bacterium | reverse complement strand
ATAAATGTAGGCGTGGCGGGTTCTCTTTCCGAAACACTTGATGTTACCGATGTTGTCGCAGCGACATCAGTTGTACAGCACGACATGGATACAAGCCCGCTGGGCGATAAAAAAGGAATGATCAGCGGAATAAACGTAATTAACATTGATTGCGACAGCGAAGCTAACGGCAACCTCTGCCGCTGCATGGAAAAACTGAACATACGCCACACAAAAGGAGTCGTCGCCTCGGGAGACCAGTTTATTTGCGATAAAGACAAGAAAAAATGGATAGCCGAAACTTTTAACGCTAAGGCTTGTGAAATGGAGGGTGCGGCTATAGGTCATGTATGCTACATAAACAAAACCCCTTTTACCGTTCTCCGCGCCATATCCGATAAAGCTGACGGTGAAGCCGACATTTCTTTTCTCCAGTTTGCCGAAATAGCCGCAAAAAATTCCGCCCGCATTATAAACGCTTATTTCACGCTTTAGAAACAGATATATATTATATTTTTATAGGCATTTGATTTTCTTAATATTTATTTTTT
The DNA here is from genome assembly GCA_031549925.1 of Eubacteriales bacterium. Lineage (GTDB taxonomy): Bacteria > Bacillota > Clostridia > Oscillospirales > CAG-272 > JAVBPA01. The sequence goes on along the minus strand of JAVBPA010000107.1, from coordinate 14,506 downwards.
CGGGAGAAAACTGTAATGGATTTTACCCTTGATAAATTCTACAACGATTATAATAACAATTTGAAACAAAAATATGTATACAACAAAGCCGACAAACGTCAGACAGAGCGGTTCCGTGCGGCAATACAAGCCGATATAGGCACAGGATTCCCTTATCCGGAAAGCTCCGGCTATAAATTGCTCGGAAAACGCGTCTGCCAAGGTTGTAACGGTAACCGCGGTTATACAATAGAAAAAATTGCGTTGAATCTCACAAACGGTCTCCCTTTTCCCGCTTATATACTTTATCCGGATAATATTACGGAAAATACTGCTGCGGTCGTCGCGGTTCACGGACACGGATACGGTGCGCGGGATATATGCGGACTGCTCGCAGGAGAAGCTTTGGAGGATGGTATATCCCCTCAAAAAACAAAAGAAGAGGAAATCGGATATCAAAAAAATTTTGCCGTAAAATTAGCCCAAAAAGGCTTTTTTGTAATAGCTCCCGAAATTTTCGGATTCGGTGAAATGCGTATGAAACGCGACACAAAAAATCACAATGAATCATCATGCCACACTTTGTCAAACTGGCTTATAATGCTCGGACAATCAATGGCGGGTGTCCGTGTTGCGCAAACCAGAATATGTATTGATTATCTCTGTTCAATGGGAAATATAGATAAAAACAATATCGGTATTATGGGAATTTCCGGCGGAGGAATGGTAACGACGTTTACAGCCGCGCTCGATACCCGTATTAAAACAACGGTTATCAGCGGTTATGCCAATACTTTCAAAGGCTGTGTGCTTTCGATATTCCACTGTCTTGACAATTATGCTCATAATTTGTTTGCCGATGCAGAAATGCCTGATATTCTCTCATTAATTCACCCTAGAAATCTTTTTATAGAATCAGGGGACACCGATCCGATTTTTCCGCTGAAATATACTCTGGAAGCATATGAATACTTAAAAAATGTTTACACGGATGCTCCTGAAAATTTAGGAATAGAAATCTTTGAGGGAGACCACCAAATCTGCGGAAACAAATCTATCGAATTTTTGTATAATACACTTTTCTAAGTGTGACGCATAACCTTGAGGAAACAAAAAAAATTCCACATATTCAAAGGCTTTTTGCCAGGCTTTTCGCAGAAAAGCCGCTTTTATTCGCGAAAAAGCCGCGCGTCCCCGTTCCCCCGCCGGTTAGCAGACTACCCGGACTTCAGAAACAAAAATAATTCCACATATCCAGAATGGAGCATACATGCAAGCAAAATACAAAGCGGGTGAAGCGGATATAGCCGTTATCGGAGCCGGTCATGCCGGAATAGAAGCGGCTCTTGCCTGCGCCCGAATGGGACATAAAACACTGCTGTTCACAATAAATCTTGACGCGGTTGCAAACATGCCCTGCAATCCCTCGATCGGAGGAACAGGCAAGGGACATCTTGTTTACGAAATTGACGCTCTGGGCGGAGAAATGGGACGCGCAGCCGACATGGTTACCCTGCAAAGCCGGACGTTAAATTTAAGCAAAGGTCCGGCGGTTCATTCAAAACGAATACAGGCAGACCGGGCAAAATACAAGCAGATAATAAAACACATCCTGGAGTGTCAGGAAAATTTATCTCTTATACAAGCGGAAATTGTGGATTTTACTGTGGAAAACGGAATCCTAACCGAGGTCATAACCCGCTTAGGAGCCGTTTGGTCGGTTAAAGCCGCCGTGTTCTGCACAGGAACATACCTGAGGGGGAAAATTATAATAGGCGAATATGATTATTCGTCCGGTCCTGACGGAATGTTAGCTTCGCAGGATTTAAACGAGGCATTGATACGCGAAAACATTTCGATGATCCGTTTTAAAACAGGTACTCCCCCCAGAATAAATTCGGCTACGATAGACTTTTCAAAGCTTGAAGTTCAGCCCGGAGACGAATTTATCATACCGTATTCCGATTTAACAGATGAAACCGAATACAATAAAATAGATCAGATTGCGTGCCATATAGCCTACACAAACGAAAATACGCATAAGCTGATAAGAGAAAACCTCCACCGTTCTCCGCTTTATGACGGAAGAGGAAGAATCGAAGGCACGGGCGCACGTTACTGTCCGTCAATCGAAGATAAAATAGTGAGATTCTCCGATAAAAACCGTCATCAGTTATTTGCGGAGCCTGTCGGCGCGGACACAAACGAAATATACCTGCAAGGTTTTTCTTCTTCGCTGCCCGAGGAAGTACAGCACATGATGCTGCACACTTTGGAGGGTTTTGAAAACGCTCAGATAATGCGTTCAGCTTATGCTATAGAATACGACTGCACAGATCCGCTGCAACTGAAAAATACGCTTGAGTTCAAATCTGTTTCAGGAATGTACAGCGCGGGGCAGTTCAACGGCACTTCGGGATACGAAGAAGCCGCGGCGCAGGGGTTATACGCCGGGATAAACGCCGCATTGAAAATAGAAGGAAAAGAACCGCTTATTCTGACGCGTGACAGCTCCTATATCGGAATGCTTATCGACGACTTAACTACAAAAGGTACGCGTGAACCTTACCGCGTTATGACAAGCAGAAGCGAATACAGACTGCTTCTGCGCCAGGATAACGCCATTGAGAGATTGGGAGAATACGGAAGAGAAGCGGGCTTGATTTCAGACGAAAGATATAATATGCGAAAAGAAAAGTTTAGCGCAGTTGAAGCAGAAATAAAGCGTGCGAAATCAACGGTGATTCCGCCGTCGGCTGCGGTAAATTCATTGCTTTTGGAGCATGGTACAGCGGAAATTATAACAGGCGTTTATCTTGCTGATCTTCTCCGCCGCCCGGAACTTGATTATGATATCTTAAAACCGATCGATTCAACCCGCCCGTTGCTTGCAAACAGTATCATAAATTCCTCCCAGATAAAAATTAAATACGAGGGTTATATCAACCGTCAGATACAGGAAGTAAAAGCTTTCCGCAAACTGGAGGACAAAAAAATCCCCGCCGATACAGATTATAATAAAATAAAAGGATTGCGTATTGAAGCAAGGCAAAAGCTTTCCGCAGTACGCCCGTTTTCACTAGGACAGGCTTCCCGCATTTCCGGAGTTTCTCCCGCAGATATTTCCGTTCTTATTATTTGGCTCGGTTTAAAATAGAAGTTATGTTATTATCAAAAAAATCAATTCCGGAATCGCAGAAAAGGATTTTTAATGGAGCTGCAATTTTTACAAAACATACTGAAAAAGAATTCAATCGAATTGCCCGATGAAAAAGTAAAAGCTCTGTGCCTGCTTTCATCGCTGATGATTGAATTCAATTCAAAAGTAAATATCACTTCGATAACGGACGATGCGGGTATCGCGGTAAAGCATATCGCCGATTCATTAACCGTTATTAAATATATAAAGAAGAACGCAAGGGTAATAGATATAGGAACAGGAGGAGGCTTCCCCGCGCTTCCGGTCGCCGCCGTCCGTGATGATGTTCAGATTACCGCGCTCGACAGCACGGCAAAAAAATTGGATTTTATTAATACAGCTTCGGAAAAGCTTCTCCTTTCCAATATAAAACCTTTGTCCGCAAGAGCGGAAGAAACAGCTCATGACCCCGCGCACCGTGAAAGCTACGATACAGTTCTTTCCCGCGCCGTTTCAAAGCTAAACATATTATGCGAACTCTGTCTTCCGTATCTGCGGCTCGGAGGTTCATTTATCGCCATGAAAACATCTTCTGTTTCGACGGAGCTTGACGAATCTTTACCCGTTATAAAAATATTGGGCGGAACTATGGCAGGAAATATACCTATTACCCTGGCGGGTGTTGACGGGGAAATAAAACATACCTTGCTGATTATACAAAAAACGAGTAAAACTCCCGCAATGTATCCGCGCAATTATTCACAAATATCTAAAAAGCCCCTCATATAATGCTCTGTCTCGAAAAAACAGAGCTTTTTTTATTTTCAAACAAAACAAATTTTTTTTCACTGACATAATATTTTTGATGTTTAACCGCCGTTATGTTATCATATTTCCATACTAAAAACCGAATTAAAAACAAGAGGTAAAAAAAAATGGATTATATAAGCGCCGGCAGAATTTACATGCTGGATGTCGGGTTTATCAGTACAAACCCCTCTCAGCCGCGAAAATATTTTGAGGAAGAAGCTATCGAACGCTTAGCTGAAAGTATTTCTATTTACGGAATTCTTCAGCCGCTTACAGTCAGAAAAATTTCTTCTGTTATTTGCGGTAACTCAAATAAAAACACGGAAAATAATTCCCTTACGCAAAAAAAATCTTCTGATTCAACTCCTGCTTCGCAAAAGACAGCGAAAAATATTTCAGAAATAATCCGCGGAAATTATGAAATAATAGCAGGTGAACGCCGTCTGCGTGCCGCTATAAAACTTGGAATGGAAAAAGTTCCGTGTATTATAATTGAAGCTGACGACAAAAAATCCGCCGAACTTGCCATAATTGAAAATATCCAGCGCGAAAACCTGAACATCTTTGAACAAGCGGGCGCAATTGCATCTCTTATCGATATTTACGGATTGACTCAGGAACAAGTCGCAAAGCAACTCTCGTCAAGTCAGTCATATGTCGCAAATAAACTCCGTATTCTGCGTCTAACCGCTCCCGAACGCGATATGATTATTTCCTGCTCACTGACCGAACGCCACGCACGCTCGCTTTTGCGTATAAACGATATTAAACTCAGATTCGATACATTGAAGTATATAGCAGAAAAACAATTGAACGTAGCATCAACAGAAGCTTACATAGACAAGCTTCTCACAACTCCCGATAAACCCGAAACACACCGCACCCAAAAGTTTATACTGAAAGATATCCGTATCTTTTTCAATACAATTGACCATGCCGTAGATCTCGTCAGAAGCGCAGGTATCGATATCGTTTCCGAACGTAATCAATGCGAAAACGAAATCGAACTCCTCATCCGTGTGAAAAATGAACGGCCTATGCAAATTTGCGGCTGATGTTTCACGTGAAACATTGTTTTGTTTAGGAGTGACGGGATACGGTTACTTTTTTGAAAAAAAGTAACCAAAAAACTTTTGAAAAAATTAACCAAAACTTTTCAAAAAAATCAACCAAAAAACTTTTGAGAAAATTAACCAAAACTTTTCAAAAAAATTAACCAAAAAACTTTTGAAAAAATTTATTATACTTCTAAATATATCTATAAATTTAAGGTTTTCCTTCGAAGACGCACCTTCCATTCCGTTTTGCGGATAGGGAAGGTGTGTTTTTTATATTAGCTTATAGAATCAAAGTTATTGTGAAAACATAATTATAAATTTTTTGCCAGGCTTTTCGTAAAAAAGAAGCTTTTATTTCCAAAAAATCCGCGCATCCCCGTCAATCCTGCATCTCAGTTTACGCTTATTTTATCCATGAGAGTCGAATATGGAAAATATATCGGAGTATTCGAGATAATATGTTGACAAAGGGATGATAATATCGTATAATAAAAACCAACAGCAATATAACAAAGAAAGAAGAAAAGACAAAATGCGAGGTACAAATACTTGGCAGTAGTAATAGTATTTGCGAACCAAAAAGGCGGAGTAGGCAAAACTACTTCAGCTGTAAACATCGCCGCATCTATCGGAGCCATGGGAAAGCGTGTACTGCTGGTGGACTGCGATCCGCAGGGCAGCACTTCAAGCGGAGTGGGGATAAATAAAAAGAGTATGCGGTTATCTACATATGATGTATTAATAAACAGGGCATCCGCGGAGAATGTCATAGTAGAAACCGAATATAAAAACCTTTGGATAATGCCTTCCAACATCTCGCTGGCGGGAGCTGAATTGGAGCTTGTCGAGTCAACCGAACGGGGGAGCAGACTAAAAACGGCATTAGCGGCTGTTCAGGACAGATTTGACTTCATATTTATCGATTGCCCCCCGTCCCTTGGAATACTGACGCTGAACGCAATGGTCGCATCAAATTGGATAATAGTTCCTATGCAATGCGAATATTACGCGCTTGAGGGGCTTTCTCAGCTCATGTTAACGATTCGGCAGATAAAAAAAATATATAATCCGTCGCTTGATATAATAGGAATACTTATAACTATGTACAACAGCCGTCTGAATTTATCGATTCAGGTTATGGATGAATTAAAAAAATATTATTCGGAAAAATTATTTTCCACAACCATACTGCGGAATGTCAAGTTAAGCGAAGCTCCCGGTTTCGGTATGCCTGTTATGTATTTCGATAAGAACTCAAAAGGCGCGGAAGCCTATGAAAACGTAGCCCGCGAAATACTTGAGAGGGTGTTTTGACATACCGCAATCAAGAATCAAGAATTAAGAATCAGGAATCAAAATACGATTTCCGATAAAATAAATTAGATAAAACATAAACAAATAAAAACTAAAAGGTACTATGTTAGATAAAAAACAACGTTCAAGGGGTCTTGGAAAAGGACTCGACGCAATATTTTTAGATAATACAGCAGAGGAAAAATCAATTGTAATAACACTCCGCGTAACAGAAATAGAACCCCGAATAAATCAGCCCCGTAAAATATTCGACGCGGAAGCTCTTGCCTCACTTGCCGATTCGATTGCGGCAAACGGACTGATACAGCCGATTGCGGTCCGTCCGTCGGAAAACGGATTATATCAAATAATCGCGGGCGAACGCAGATGGCGCGCGGCAAAACTGGCGGGTATAGGTGAACTGCCCGCAATGATATTGGATCTTGACGACCGCGCAGCCGACGAATACGCGTTGATTGAAAATTTACAGCGCGAAGATTTAAACGCAATGGAAGAAGCATCGGCATATACATATCTGACGGAAAAATACGGACTTACTCAGGAAGATATTTCCAAACGGGTAGGAAAAAGCCGCAGTGCGGTTGCGAATTCAATGAGACTCAACGAGCTTCCTCCGGAAGTTATATCTCTGATAGAAGATAATTCCATATCGGCGGGTCACGGCAGAGCTTTGCTTGGTTTAAAAATTCATTCGGATATAGTCAAAGCGGCGTTTTTGATAATTAAACAGCAATTGTCCGTCCGTGCGGTTGAAGAGCTTGTTCGTAAAATGAACCGTGAATCGGATGAAAAACGGGAAATTTTAAACGAAGAATTGCAGCAGGATTTGATTGTCGACTATACAGCAGAGCTTGAGAAAAAAATTCTGCGCTCTTTCGGAAGAAAAATAAAAATTAACGATAAAAATCCGCGCAAACCTAAAAGCATTGTAATTGAATATAAAGACAACGAGGATTTGGAAAATATTATCAGGCGGGTATGCGGGGAAGAAATATCACTGTAGATAATATGTTTTTTTGTTTTTAATAATTTAATAATAGAAAAATCACATATGATATATAGTTTTTAATCTTTCTGTGCTATAATATATATTACAGTAAAACCGGATTATAAAAATTCGGTTACGGTCCGCCGGAATACTTCGGCGGTGCTTTGTGATTTTCATTTTTTTTGATATACATTTATAAATAATTTTTTTGGAGTATAAATATATGCTGGATATAAAACTTATCCGCGAAAATCCGGAATTTGTCCGTGAACGTCTCGCGGCGCGTTATAAGGATTACAACGGTTATATCGACCGTTTATGCGAACTCGATATCCTCCGCCGGCAAAGTATAGCCGATATGGAGCAAAAGAAAGCTCAGCAAAATTCCGTTTCAAAAAAGATACCCGACATGAAAAAACGCGGGGAAGATACATCGGAGCTTCTTTTAGAAATGAAAACTCTTTCCGATGAAGTAAAAACGGATAACGACCGCGTTAACGAAATTGACGCGGAAATAGAAAATATATTGCTGTACATCCCGAATCTGCCGAATATAAAAGTTCCGATGGGAGAAGACGACAGCGCAAACGTCGAAATACGCCGCTGGGGTGATGTACGTAATTTTAATTTTGATGTGAAACCGCATTGGGATTTGGGTGCTTCCCTTGAAATTCTTGATCCCGAACGCGCCGCGAAAGTTACGGGAGCGCGTTTCCATTTTTACCGGAACGCGGGCGCAAAGCTTGAAAGAGCGGTTATAAACTATTATCTCGACACGCACAGCAGCAACGGGTATACGGAAATTTTCCCTCCTTTCATAGTCAACCGCGATTCCATGCGCGGGACGGGTCAGCTGCCTAAATTCGAAGAGGACGCTTTCCGTCTTGACGGTTATGATTATTTTTTGATACCTACAGCGGAGGTTCCGGTTACAAATCTTCATCGTGACGAAATACTCACATCAGATATGCTTCCGATTAAATACTGCGCTTATTCCGCTTGTTTCCGTGCGGAAGCGGGAAGCGCGGGTCGTGATACGCGCGGTCTCATTCGTCAGCATCAGTTTAACAAGGTAGAGCTTGTTAAATTCGCCGATCCCGAAAAATCATATGAAGAGCTTGAAAGCTTAACTGCGGACGCTCAGGCTGTTTTGATGGGTCTCGGACTTCCTCACCGTGTTGTGTGCCTGTCCTCGGGCGATATGGGATTCTCTTCCGCTATGACTTATGATATTGAAGTTTGGATGCCTTCCTACAACAGATACGTGGAGATATCCTCCTGTTCTAACTTTGAGGATTTTCAGTCAAGAAGAGCTAATATAAAATTTAAACGCGATTCAAAAGACAAAGCAAAATTCGTGCATACATTAAACGGATCGGGCGTCGCCGTCGGACGTACGGTAGCGGCTATTATCGAAAATTTCCAGAATGAGGACGGTTCTGTCACCGTTCCGGAAGTTCTCCGCAAATACACGGGATTCGATACAATCCGTTAGGTCGGTGGCAGGGTTACGTTTACTTTTTTGAAAAAAAGTAACAAAAAACTTTTGAGAAATTTTTAATATTATTATATAAAAGGGGGGGAAAAACCTACATGTACGGACTTGATTTAAATTCATGGCTCACAAACAACGGAATGACTTTGGAAATTGTCGTATGGTCGATGTTTCTCGGAGTTATGATAGGTTCGTTTTTGATATTTTTCAATAAAAAAGTTTTAGGTTCTTTCGTTCGTGCTTTGATAGAAGCGCAAGCCTTTTCTCCCGAAACCGCAAAAACACTCGCTGAAACAGGATTTACAAAAAACTTTTTTGTCCGCACGGCTTTGCGTTCGCGCGGAACTTACCGTAAGATAATACAGTCGGCTTCTGTTGCGGCTTCTCCTCTTGAAATACCTCCCGCTCCGCTGCCGCCCGCCGGTGAAAATATACAGCAGGATTCCGATGAATCAGACAAAAAAAAGAAAAAAAAGCAATATCAAAGAAAAATCATCGATATATCGGAAATGAAATTTTTCATACCGGATAATATGACAGCCCGCGCGGACTCGATTTATTCCGATAAAGGAAACAGTTGGATTATACTGCTTATGACAATCGGATTATTTGTTCTTGTATCGATACTTTCGATTATAATAGTTCCCCTGATAGTACAAATGTTAAACAACTTTATTGAAATGTTCTTTCCGAAATCATAAAAATTTATATAGAGAAAAAACCGAACCGGAGCGGATAAAATGGATAATGTACGCGTATCGCCCACAAACTCAAAATCAAACAATCCCCGTCGTAAACACAAACGCCGCCGTCACAGTACACTTTTTATATTAATTATAATATTGGTTTTAGCTGTAATTACCGTAACCGCTATTTTTGTTGGTATTTATATGTCGGGACTCAGGTATATAAAAGTTGATACCGGAGACGGCAGTTTTATAAAATTTTTCGGACACGTAAGCGAAGACGGCAGCCCGAAAAAAGGAACTCTTTATTTTTCCGGCGGAGGCAACGCGGAAATTGACAGCGATTCCGGAACAGTAAAATATTCAAACGGAGATATCTACGAAGGAACGCTTAAAAACCTGATGAAAGACGGAACGGGAAAACTGGTTTATTCATCGGGAGATATATACGAAGGCGAATTTTCTGATGATAAAATATCCGGAGAAGGAATATTTTATTTTGCAAACGGAGATGAATATCAGGGAACGCTTGAGGATGGGAAAAAGACCGGTTTCGGCACATATGAATGGGCGGACGGTTCGATATATATCGGCAATTTTGAAAATGATATGAAAAACGGCGAGGGCAGCTTTACCTGGGCTGACGGTTCCACTTATGTCGGCGAATTTAAAAACGAATTAAAAGAAGGCAACGGTACATTCAGATACGCGCATGGGGATGTTTATACCGGAGATTTTAAAAACGATATGCGAACAGGGCAAGGAATTTATACCTGGAGCAACGGTGAAGTATACGAGGGTGAATTCTTTGAAAATAAACTGAACGGGTGGGGAAAATACACCTGGCCATCCAACCGCGTATACGAGGGTTATTTTGAGGACGGACGCATACTGCCGGTAGAAATAGAAACAGAACCCGAAGAAACAACAACGGATACACTAGCAGAATAAACAAAAGTTTTGCGGTTAGTCAACTTGTTGACTTTGCTTTTCTTAAAAGCGACCGCGCCTCCGCGAGGATGCGGGGGTACGCGGCTTTTTGCGATAAAAGCGGCTTTTCTGCGAAAAGCCTGGCAAAAAGCTTGTGTAACAAAACAAAAGTTTTGCGGTTAGTCAACTTGTTGACTTTGCTTTTCTCAAAAGCGACCGCGTCTCCGCGATCGCGCCCTCGTCTCCGTAACTTTATATACAGCAAAGAGGTAACATGAACGGAAGAATCTACGACGATTACAATTCAATTTTATCATCCTACGATTTTTATCAAAACTACATGGATGGGAAAATAACAAAAGACGATTATGCGTCGCAAATGCTCAAAAACCAAGAAGAAATCCACGAAAAGGGAATAAAGGGCTGGAATTACGACCGTATGCTTCTCCATTCGAACGGAGAAAATGATATAAAAGCTCTGCTTGAAAGTTTCTGCAGAGACGGCGGATACGATATTAATGAACTAAATAAAATATTTTCATTTGAAAAATACCGTTCATATGCAAAAAAAATAAAACCGTATTACATAAACGATACATACATTACCGCGATATACCCTGAAGATGAGATGCTTATGTACGCAGCTTCAAAAATGGCAGCTCCGTCCAGAATGTTTGCGGCGGGGAGTTATTTCGGGTATTGGGTAATTTGGGCTATGGAAGCTCTAAAAGAAAAAAACGGAATATGCACATTAAGCGATGTAAATCCCGCTGTCAGTGAGATATCCGAAAAAAACATGGCAAAATTCGGATTTTCCGAAAATTCTGTTTGTTCATCGAACGATGCAGAGAAGCTCCTTTTAAGCTCCGATGAAAAAATCGATCTTCTGGCTCTCGACGCAACCGGAGCGCATGATGATCCGCGTCCGGAATACAGGGGAAAGCGTATATATTCGGTGATGCTTAAAGCCGCGCTTCACAGATTGAGAAGCGGATCGTTTATAATAGTTCACAATTTGGAACGCTGCGGGGACATGACCGAGCTTACCGATATCCTCGACAGTATCTCATGCGCGAAAGCCGAAATGCAGACATACAACGGATTGGGCCTTTACCGTGTAAAATAAATAATAAAAACAAAGAACCGCGGGTTGTATTTTTTCCCGCGGTTTTTATTGCCTGTAATTTCGATTATATTAAATGATTTATATATTTACCGAAAGGACTTGTTTTGCGCTGACAGATTCGAAAGCTGTTTCGATAACTTTAATAACCCTCAGCATTTGCGTATGAGTTACAATTTGGGTTGCCTTTCCGTCAATTGCCGCGCAGAAGTTTCTGTAATAATCGTGTACATCTGAATCCGGACGTTCGATATCGTATTCATCAACAGTCACGCTGTCACGCGGAGCCATGGTTTTGGTAAGTCCGGCGGCTGTTTTAACGGGTATGACTTCGTTTTCGTGCCAGTGCTTGCATACGACTACATGGCAGTTTTGTTTCCAGTCATGAATAATACCCGTTCCTTTTTTGCCTCTGATATAGAAACGCGGCATCGAAATAAAGTTGAGTGTTTGAACTTCGATGTAAGCGCGGCAGCCGTCCTCAAAAACAAGATCAAGTCCGAATCCGTCGTCAACTTCAAAATTAGTGAGATTTTCAAAACGGCAGTAAACGGATACAATCTTTTTATCGCGTATAATCTGAAGCATCTGGTCTATTAAATGAATACCCCAGTCAAACATCATACCGCCACCGTGTTCGAGCTGACCTCTCCAGTCGGAGGGGATACCTCTTGAGCCGTGTATACGGGATTCCACAGTTACTATATCTCCGATTTCCCCGGAATCCGCAAGCTTTCTCATAGCGAGGTAATCAACATCCCAGCGGCGGTTCTGGTGAACAGAAAAAATCTTTTTTGATGTTTCTGCCGCGCTGATCATACGCAAAAGCGATTCGGAAGATAATGTAACCGGTTTTTCGCACAGTACATTTTTACCTGCCAAAAGTGCGTCAACGCAAAGCTGTTCGTGTACATCGTTCGGAGTTGCGACAGTTATCATATCAACATTTTTATCAGAAAGAACCGCGCTGAAAGAATCATACGCAAAAATACCGCGGCTTTCAGCCAATTCGAGACGTTCCGGTTTTATATCGTAAACACCCGCGAGAGAACATACGTCGCTTTTAAGTAAATGTTCGGCGTGCCATCCTCCCATTCCTCCGTAACCAACCACAACAACGTTCTTTTTCATAACAAACCCGGGATTTAACCTTTCATTATATATATTGATTTGCCCTCCGGCAAATTTATTTTTTTTTGTAAAAAAATTTTCAGGCAATCCGAAAATTAAATCTGTACTGTATCGGAAATTTAATCCGATAAAAATCTAAAATTCCGCCGGAGCTTTTGCTCTGAAATCTATCCGATTATAGCATATACATCCATCGATGTCAAGGTTTAACCTATCCGGCAAAAAAACTTTTGATCTCTTTTATTCTTACAAAAACAATTCTTTGTAATCTTTCAGTGTCAGACCGTGTTCTATCAAATCAGAAAAAGTTGTTCCGAGTTTATTTTTCACTTCAGAAATAAATTCTTCTGCTTTTTGTATTTATTAATTTTTAATCTTATATAAAATTTATTTTAATCCGTATTCCATTTCAAGCAGCTTCCAATAATCAGGTATTCTTTCAATAGAGAAGTCGTCAAAATAGAAACAGGCGTGAGAACAACCGGTTTGATTCTTGCCGTCGAATGTCCAATAAATTCTGTATTTGCATTTTTCCTCTGTTGCTCCCTGAAAACCGCAATAACGGCAATTGCTTTGCGTGAATACCTTTTTAATGCTCTGAGGCATGGCTTCTATTTCAGTCATAAATCGATCCATATTTTTAATTTTTATATGAATCAAAAATTCCGATTTACCGACGGCGGTATAACCCGACTGCCATATCCTTGCAATCCGTTTTGATTTGTAATTGTAATCGCCGTCAAATTTTACATTTCCGTATTTGAGTGAATATTTATAAAACTCAATTGAAAAAAGCTTTTGCTCCGGAGAAAATCCCAGATAATCCGCTTCGTCGCTCACCCACTGAACAAGCGGAATTTTTTCACGGTCCGCCGTTATTTTATAGTCAAAACGATAAAAATGATGATGGTATTCTCCAGCCCAGACTTTTATTTCTTTTTCGCGGTTGTTTTTCAGTTCTTCCCATGCTTCAAAATATGATTTTATTGTATCTATTATTTCCGGATTTTCGGGATATTCGGCTTCAAAGAAAGCAGCTTTTTTATTAAAGGGTTTATTTTCAAAACCGGAAAATACAAACCCGAATTCCTCCAGCCGGGAAAGAATCAATTCATACTTCGGAACCGGACCGCTAACAAAACCCGAGCCTTTTTTTACCGACGCGCAAAAAGCTTCCGTATTTACTTTTAGCCGATGATTGTTTAATTCGGAGCAGCGGGAGAGATTTGAAAGAGTATCAACAAAACGGTGAATTGTACGATATCCGTCGCGCGACAGGTTGTGGTCACTTGATTCTATATCGACAAGCATAAGGCTGTATGATTCGGGTCTTTTTGACATATCCGTATAAATATTTTTGGCGAGTTTGCACAATTTTCTGAAATTTGAAGGAAAATCGGCGGGAAGTCCATTTTTTAAAGGATAATCATCGGGGAAATCCAAAATCGCCCTGGCAAATGACAGAGCCTGATGCTGACAGTGATATTTATAATTAGATATATCGTTCATTTTTTGATTCTCCTCATTATATAAAAGTTTTGGATTTTGTTTTTATCCGTGCTTTTTAAACCGGCGCGGATTCGCTGTAATGTAAAATCAGCAGCGCTCTGAATGTAATATCACAGTTACGCCGGACTTTTTGCTTCCAGTCGACCTCGAGCTGCATTCCGCAATAAGGACCCCAGCCGTGTACCTCGAGTACCGGAGCGTTGCAAACTCCGTTTTCGTCAACCGATTTAAGTATATCATCGGCGGCTTCGCGCAGCTGCGGTATATAGTTCACAATTCCGCATCTTGCAAACCATTCGATATATTCTGTCTGATAAACAATTGGCTTGTTTATATTCTGAAGC
>JAVBPA010000036.1:0-13175 GCA_031549925.1 Eubacteriales bacterium | reverse complement strand
TAATAAAATCAATGGCTTTGTACGGTTTTTAATGGAAAAAGTATGCGGAGGAACAATATAAAATTAAATGGTACGCGACGGACGACTGCGAGTCATCGGAACGGAATACAACGGAACGACACAGGGGTCGTTCCCTACGGGGTTGGCAATTATTTTTGATAAAACGCAAAGTTATTTCCAACTCAATAAACATAAAAGACAAATCCCCATATACAAAAGTTTTTTGCCAGGCTTTTTTGCAAAAAAGCCGCGTACCCTCGCGCCTCGCGCCTCGCGCCCCGCATCCCCGAAGAATTATGAAATTGCATCAACACAAAAGCCGAGTCTTTCCTCATTAAGAGCACCGATATAATTTTTTGCAACCGAGCCGTCGCTTTTTATACAATAAGTAACCGGAATACCGGAAATAGAATAATTTATTGCGGCATCCGCATCCTCATCAAAATAGACGGGGAAGGAATAGTTGTTATCTTTTATTAATTTTGTAGCTTTTGCTTTAGTTTCAGACATATCGGAAGTGAGATTAACCATCAATAAAGTGATGTCTTCTCCTTGTTCCTCATATAAACTTTGAAAAAGAGGCATTTCCGAAACGCAGGGACCGCACCATGAAGCCCAAAAATTCAATATAATAGGTTTACCGAAATAATCCGATAATTTCACCGCATCACCGGATTCGGTATAAACTGTAAAATCCGTTGCTTTTTTTATATCTTTTTCATCTTTGTCAGATGTTTTTGTATCAGATGAATTATTACCGGAATTATCAGAAGTATAATTGTCTTTTAAAGCATTGTAAATAAAAAAAGAACCAAGCAGAACGGCAAGCAATATAAGTAAAATCAATAAAGTAGAAAATTTATTTTTCAATATCAGATACCTCTATTTAAATATGTACGATTAAAATAAGTTTTTTGCCATGCTTTTCAAAGAAAAGCCGCTTTTTACCGAAGAAAAGCCGCGTACCCTCGTTTCCCCGTGTTTCCTACTGAATCATTGTCAATACATATCCCAAAAACCCAGTAGCCATTAAAACGCCGATGATAATTAATAATATTCCGCAAACGATATTAATAATTCTGTAGTGGCGTTTTATAAAATTAAACGCTCCCGCCAGATATTCAATAGCAACCGCACTTATAATAAAAGGAATAGCAAGGCCGGCGGAATAGAGGAGCAGCAGAACTATTCCCTCAAAAACCGACCCGCGCTGAGCGGCAAGCATTAAAGCGCTTCCCAAAAAAGCACCGACACAGGGAGTCCAGCTTATAGAAAAAACAATTCCGAACAGCACCGACGAAAAAAATCCGAAAGGTTTCATATTTAAACTTCCGGAATTTTTATTTAAAAAGTTAAGTTTTATTAAACCGGTATAATTCAATCCGAAAATAACAACTACCGCGCCTGTAATTATATTGATTACAATCTGATACCGAAGCAGAAATTTTCCGGCAAAACCCGATAAAGCCCCTAAGATGATAAAAACGACGGTAAAACCGAGGCAAAATGCAAGCGCGCGGATTAAAGTATAATTCTTTTTGGAATTTCCGGCTATTGCGGTATCGCCCGCGAAATATAAAAGATATATCGGTATCATCGGCAAAAGGCACGGGGAAATAAAAGTAATAATCCCTTCAAGGAACGTTATAAAATATTGCATTGCACCTTTCTTTTCAATAAAAAAAACTCATAGTAAATAAAATGCAAAAAGAACGAAAAAACCGGAACGATATAAAATTCTATTCCGGAATATTTCTGAAAAGATAAAATTTCAAATTAAAATAACTTTTTATTTTATGGCAAATTCAAACGCTTTTCCACAATTTCAGGGTTGAGCGAGAAGTTTAAGGCTGTTTCCCGCGAAATCATTTTTGTTTTGTAAAGTTCAATTAAACTTGTATCCATCGACATCATCCCCTCTTTTGTTCCGCCGAAGATAACCGTGTCGATCTGATGAATTTTCGCGTCGCGTATCATGTTTCTGATAGCGCTGTTTATATGCATTATTTCAAAAGCCGGAACCAAGCTTCCCGAAGTTGAGGGAAGAAGCTGCTGTGAAATAACGGATTGAAGCAGCATTGAAATTTGGATTCTTATCTGCTGCTGCTGATTCGGCGGGAAAACGTCAATTATACGGTCGATAGTATTAACCGCACCTACCGTATGAAGCGTTGATATAACAAGATGTCCGGTTTCCGCGGCGGTCATAACGAATTGAATAGTTTCAAAATCACGCATTTCACCGACGAGAATTACATCGGGCGACTGGCGTAAGCTTGCTTTCAGGGCGGTTGCATAAGTTTCGGTGTCGGATTCAATTTCGCGCTGACTGATAATACATTTCTGATTGCGGTGGATATATTCAATAGGGTTTTCAATTGTGATAATATGCCCGCTGCGGGTTTTGTTTATCTCATCAATCATACAAGCAAGAGTCGTTGATTTTCCGCTTCCCGCGGGTCCCGTCACCAAAATTAAACCCTTAGGTACACGGCTGGGGATTTTTATGATTTCTACGGGTATATTATATTTTCTATAATCAGGTATTTCAAATCTGATAACGCGGATAATAGCGGCGAGAGAACCGCGCTGTTTATAAGTATTTACACGGAAACGCGAAAGCCCGGGTATCGAAACGGAGAAATCATCGTCTCCTGTTCTCATCAAATGATCCATGCTTCTCTCGGAGGATTCATACATCGAGGTAATTATTTCCCTTGTCGCCGCCGGAAGCATTTTCTGTTCATTATACGCTATAAATTTTTCGTTTACTTTAAAAGTAATAGGGAGACCCGCGACGACGAAAACGTCCGCTGCTCCCATATCAACCGCACTTTTTAATAATTCGTTAAGCTGAACGTTATCAGCCATTATTCCCTCCGTATACATTTAAGTGTCTGTCAGGATTCCATTCCGCAATGTAAACCAATGTCCAGGAATTTATTTTTATTTCGCCGTTTGATTCGGTTAAAACAACTTCGATTATTTGTTTTGTATCGACAGGGGCAGAATATACAACTGTCGAACCGAATACCTCCGCACCCATATCGGACGCGTATTTAATAAACTCACCCTTATCGGATGCTTCATAAGCCCCGGCTAAAAAGCGTGTCGCATTTTCATCGGCTTTTGTATAATCCAAAACTGATGTCGAATAATACGACGACAGAGAAAGCTCGTTTCGGGCTTGAGTCAGAGTTAATGCCGAAAACATCGTGAGACAAAGGACGGTAAAAATCATAATTATAGATGAGCTTCCCACAACCGGTCCGTGCTGCGACGAAGATGAGGAGCTTTTAGTTTTCATTAATCCTGTCATGATGCTGCCTCGTGAGCGTATACTATAGTAGCCGCGTTTAATTCTTTTTCATTTTCATAAATAATAATATTTATGCTTTTTAAATACTTTTCGTTTTCATTTTCGGTAATTTTCACCGTCAAATCTTCACCGATACTGTAAACGATTTCGCTTGCGCTGTATTTTTCGCCAAGCATTTCGGCGGTTTTTTCAAGCTCGCCCTCCGAATTTTTATAAATCGAAGAGATATTGCTGATTTCCTCCGCTGATTTGCTGAGAGCCCGGCTGTACTGGTTTGAAAGATAAGCTGTCGCGAATATTTTCATACATATAGCCGAAGAAACCGAGAAGAAAAGTATTACTATGATAAGTTCAATTAAAAATAACCCTGAACGGGAAGATTTTCGCTTCATTTCGAAATTCCTCCTCCGCTGTTTATATAAGTATATATTGTGTCAAAGGTATCGTCATTATACAAAATTTTCAAAATCGCCATATCGGATTCATTAACATCGAA
Source organism: Eubacteriales bacterium (assembly GCA_031549925.1). GTDB lineage: Bacteria > Bacillota > Clostridia > Oscillospirales > CAG-272 > JAVBPA01. The sequence goes on along the minus strand of JAVBPA010000036.1, from coordinate 9,360 downwards.
TTCAAGCCCTCTCGCCGGAATAATTCTTTCTCCCGCGCTTTCCCGGAGAGAGCTTTTAACACCTGTATAAAGCTCGCAGATGTAACCGTCGTAATAATATATATATGTGATATAAATCTCATCCATGTAATTTTCGGTTAGAATAAGAGCTTGCGTATCGCCGAGTTTTCCTATTGACAAACCGCCTTCGGTATCGTAATGGCGCATTTTTGAAGACAGATAAGAAACACAAACGCGCTTTTCATAACGATCGTCTATGACCTCCGCTGTATCGCGGTATACACCTGCTCCCGACAAAAGCACAAACAACACCGATACGGCGAATACGCAGAAAAGCATCAGCACAAATAATGTGTCGATGACTGTACCGTGTCTGTTTAGCCGACCGGTCATATTTGCCTCCTACTAACTAATAATATTTTCATTCGAACCCTGTTTTTTAAAATAATACCAGATAAAGCTCCGTTTTTTTTGAAATAAATCCGGACAAACCCGGGCGAACCCGGCAAAAAAAGCAAACGCAGTTCAATAATCCGCATTCCGGCGCTTTCGTTTATTTTATGATAACAGAAATTTCAGGCATGATATTAGGGGCGAATATACTGTAATAAACATTGTAAACGTTATAATCAATATAAACGCTGTAATTATCTTCGAGATATTTAATACTGGCGGGATAGCAGCCCTCAAGGGAATAGCAGGTTATAGCAGCCCGCCGGATATTATCCTCCGTAATACGTCTGCGCTCGCTTGAGCCGCCCTCCGAAGCGTTTAAAATTCCGGAAGACATAAAAGCCATGATTAAAACAAACACCACGAGCCAAACGATAATTGAGGGAGATAAAATAGTTTTTAATTTGCGAAACATTTGATATTACACCCAGTTTTATTTATGTATTGTTATCCGAATTATTATAGAGTTTGGGCTTGACTTGTTTTCATTAACCTATAGCGGTCATAATATTCATCAAAGGAAGCATTACGGAAAGCAGTATAAGGCCAACAAGCAAAGAGAGCACTATAATCAATATCGGTTCAAGCCGTCCGATTTTTTGCTCAATATCGTCGTTTACGAATTCCTCGTAACGGCGCGCTATTTCATCCATAACAATATCCGTTGAACCGGTGCGCTGTCCGACAGTCAGCATTCTGCTGTAAATCGGGGAAAACAGCTCCGATTTATTAACGGCGTTTTCAAAGCTTTCGCCTTCTCCTATAAGCTTTTCGCAGGTTTCAACCTTTGATTTAACATAAGGATTTCCGGTAAGATTACCAGCCAAACGGAGCACGCTGTCAAGATCAAGCCCGCCTGATATCGACATTGCGGCGGCAAAAGCGAATCTGGCTGTGGCAATGGTCTGCCCAAGCTTTGTTTTCGCAAAAAATTTAAATATGAGAAAAGCGGCAGCCGCTATTAAAACAACTATACCTATCAAAATGAAAAGTGCGTTGTCAGATAAAAACATACCTATTCTTGTGAGAACCGATGCGACCGCGGAAGTTTCGATACCGAGCTGCTCCGAAACATCGGAGAAGACAGGAAGAACCTGCGTCATCAGAACTCCGACGACAATAAGCATCAGGACAAACAATACGGCGGGATAAAATATTGAAGACCTTATAGAAGAGCCAAGCTTATGCATTCTGTCATAATAAGATGAAAGAGATGCAAGTACTGATTCAAGACGTCCCGTTTCTTCTCCCAGACGAACCATATTTATCATATACGCGGGGAACGCTCCCGATTCTTCCAAAGAAAAATAAAGGGTGTTTCCTATGTCCGTGCTGCCCGCCAAAGCTTTCAATAAGGTTTCGGCATGACCTCCCTGTCCCTCGGCAAGCATTGAAAGACCCTCGGATACAGGAATTCCCGCTTTTAATATCAATGACAATTCCATACACAGCGACGAGAGATACAGTGAATCCGGCCGATATGGTGCGACTTTTTGTTTCATGGTTTTGTTTACTCCGTTAGTATATTATACAGTATTTGATTTCTTTCCGAATGCTAGACTGGAGAAATTTCGTTTTTTCGGATACAGCTGTTTTAAAATTTATAAATAATTATCATTATCCCGATACATTAATAATAGAACAAAGACTGATAATTCGCGGCGTTTGTAATATGGTCGATAAGTGAATCTCCTCCGGTGGAATGATAAGTCGGATCCATTAAATTCCACTTGCTTCCGTCAAATTTTATAAGACCGATAATCCAGCCGGTTTCTTTAGTGTAAACGTTAATCCACGCGTGATATACATTTCCGTCTGTGTAACCGAAAACCATTTTTGACGGAATATTAACGGAGCGCAGCATCGACGAAATCAAAGAAGCGTAATCGAAGCATATGCCCTTTTTATTTGTTATCGTACTGTCGTTATTGGGAACATATCCGTCCTGAACAGTAGAGGCTTTATTGTAATCGTATTTTATGTTTTTGATGACATAATCATAAATCGCACTGATTTTATCAAGGTCGTTAGTTTTCCCCTTAACAAGATAAGCCGCCATTTTCACGCCCTTGGACGCGCCGGAGTAATTAATATAATATGTGGGCAGCAAAAACGGGGAAAGATCGTTTGTGGGGGTAAAGGTAACGTTTTCTTTTATAAGCAGCGCGAATTTTGTTCCTCTCGCTTCGAAAACCGAAACATCATAAGTACCCTTGCCCTCAGAAAAATTAAACGGACAGTATACGTTAACCTCGGTGAACTGACTATAGCTGTAGATAGTTCCGTTCGGTGATGTAATTCTTACGACACGCTGCAAAGAGGCTTCAGAACCGGTATATTTTATCATTACATAACCGCTTGCCGCATTTGATATATCTATTTCAATCGATTCACCCGTCAGAACGGTAGTCCCGGGAGCGGACACTCCCGAAATAGCAACGGAAGCCGAAGCAAATATTGAGGCTTCATCCAGTGTTCCGGAAGAGGAAGGTACATTTTGAGCGGCTGTGGTAACGGGAGCAGCGGTGGTAACGGCAGGTGCGGTGGTCTGCGCGGTATTCACGGTTAATGTGCAAGAAGCCGTAATTCCGTTTGAACTTGTTAAAGTTATAACGGCTGTTCCGGCAGATTTGCCTGTCACGGTAAAACCGGAAACAGAAGCGACCGATGTATTGGAAGAAGTCATTGTGACATTTTTGTCCGTCGCGTTAGCGGGTCCTATACCCGGTGAAAAGGTATATGTTTTTCCGGCATCCAGTGTAAGAGTAGATTTATCGAGTGTTACGACCGTCACCGGAACAGAGGAAGAATTGGTTTCTTTCGCCGTAGTTTCCGATCCCTTAGTGGTTTCGGGAGCTTTGGTCGTTTCCGATGTCTTGGTTGTATCTGAAGTTTTTGTAGTTTCTTCCTTGGAGGTTTCTTCTTTTTTAGAAGTTTCTTCTTTAGAAGTGTCTTCTTTAGAAGTTTCTTCTTTAGAAGTATTCCCCTCCGTTGTCGTATCAGGTTTTGAGGTAGTATCATCCCTGCTGCTTTCCGGTGTTTTTTGTGTTGTATCGGCAACAGAAGAAGAGACTTTTTCGGAATCCGTCGATTCGGATGGTTTTTCATCGGAACCGTTACAGGAACCGACAAAACAAATCAAGACGGTCATTAAAATAATGGCCGCCGAAATTTTATAAATTCTTTTTAACCTCGGTAACATGATGCACTCTACAATTTATTTTTTGATTAATTAAAAGTCGGTAAAAAATCTAAAGTTCGGAAAATCCCATAAAATGTAACCAGGCTTCTCACAAAGTCCGTTTTTTAATATTTTATATATGTTATGGATCTAAAATAATATAATATACAAAATCTACCGCTTTCGCACATTATACAACATCCCCGGCGAATTGTCAACTATGTTTTAACTAATAATTAATAAATCCAAATATGCGGGAAAGCCCGTGAGGATTCGGAAAGCAAAAAATTAATAAAAAATACTATTGACAAAAAGAAGGCAGCATGTTATAATATCGTGCGTCAATGATATGCGGAAGTGGCGGAACTGGCAGACGCGCACGTTTGAGGGGCGTGTGGTTACACCGTACGGGTTCAAGTCCCGTTTTCCGCACCATAACAATTAAAGCCATGAAATTCAGCTTAACAGGCGGTTTCGTGGCTTTTTAATTATTTTATTTGCAAAAATCTGCGAGGGAAGGAATTACGGTCGCTTTTTTGCGAAAAAAAGCTCCGCAAAAAACGTTTGTTTTAATATATAAATTATTTAAAGTTTTGCGGCTATTCAATTTGTTGAATTTGCTTTTCTCAAAAGCGAACGCGTAACCGTGGTCTTTAGTTTTATCAAATAAAACCCTTGACTCTGCCGTTGGGGAATAGTTTATACTTAACTTAACCTAAAAAGAGAGGATTTTCAAATGAACGAACTGATTAAAATCAAGGATATTTCAAATAAATACAATATATCCGCCCGTACGCTGCGTTATTATGAGGACATGGGCTTGATAAACAGCGTCCGCAGCGAAGACTACGCTTACAGAATGTATGACGGTGAAGCGGTTATAAAGCTTGAGCAAATATTGATTCTGCGTAAATTAAATATCAGTATTAAAGATATAGGAAAAATTTTTAATGCCTCGGGTTCGGAAATTGTTTTAGATGTGCTGGGCAAAAAAATTTATGATATAGACGAAGAGATTTCACTCCTCCACGAACTGAAAGAAATTATTTTGGAATTTATAACTCAAATCGAAAAAACCGATTTCGATCAGCAAGATGATGTAAAACTGCTGTATGAAAAAGCAAAGGATATCAAAACGCAAATTGTAAACGCGGACTATAACGGCAATCCGTCGAAAATAAACCGATTTTTTGAAATAACTGAAAAACTGGATAAAAAAGTACCTGATATAATGATTGTCAGAATTCCCAAGTTCAAGGCTGTAACATCCGGGCGTTTGACATTCGAAGAGCTTTTCGGCGGAGGATTCGGTTCTTTTGTGGAATCCTGTAAACATTTGTTTAAGCCTGTTATGTTTGACAGCCCCGATTTTTTGTGCGGAAAAGACGGAAAAGCCGAGTGGATCTGGGCGGTGAGAGATGAAGTTTCGGAATCAGATACCTATCCGTATAAAATCATCGAATTCCCCGGCGGATTATACGCGGCGGCAGTCAGTGTCGACGGTGACGGTGAAAGCCACGATAAAGTGAGAAGCAAAACGGAAAAATGGCTCGAGAGTACAAATTTTGCGCTTGATACCGAACGTGAGCTTATGGGAAATATGATTTACGCGGACGATGAAATCAAAGCTGGTCTCGGTTATCACCAAATGATTCTCTATGCGCCTGTAAAATTGATAAAATAAATATGAACACACGGTAATATTTACTTTAACATTTAACCGCAATAAATTTAATAAAATCCCCCGGAATAAATAAAAACCCGAATTTTTTCATAGTATTTTCATCATTAAAATTCAAACCGGCAAAAAATTCATAGTAACCCGGATATTTTCCTTAGATTAATAATATTTTTTATTATAATTTAAAATAAAATTCACAAAACATATTGTAAAATTGCCAAACATATGGTAATATGTCTATGCAGAGAAGACACTAATAATATCCAAAAACGGAGGAAGACATGAAAAGAAGACTGACTGCAATAGTAATAACAGCAATCATGCTGCTGACAATGGCTGTATTGCCGGTTTCCGCGGCTTACGGAATACCGGAATATACCCCGGGCGACCTTTTGTCAATGCCATGGCTGTGGAACTGGGGAGGAGCGCAAACTCCCGCACCCGGAACACCGCACGGACCGGACGGACTTAATATGCCCGGACTTGCCGACACGCTGACTGTAGCGCTGGCGGTATATTCGGAGGGACTCGGAACGATAAACGAAGATAAAGTACCCGTAAAACAGATATACGAGTATGTAAAGCTTTCCGATCTCAAAAACGTTGTAACGGTAAACAAAGGGTTTACAATAGACGGATGGTATCTGGACAAATACGCAACGAAGCCGGTAGACTTCCCGTACGAGATACGCACACCGGCGGTAACGCTGTATGTCAGAATAGTAGACGACGGTTCGAAGAAATACGACCCGTACCTCATCTATGACGCAGAACAGATGGAATATGTCCGCGAACATCCGGACAAGTACTACAAGCTGATGGACAGCATCACGCTCAGAGACTGGGAACCGATTGGTATCTACGACTCAGACAAGCCGTCGAAAGCGTTCACGGGAAACTTTGACGGAAACGGACACAACATTATAATAAAGAGCTTCGATTCGATGAGAGACATCAAAGCGGGCTCGGACGGAGTTCGCGACGTAGGTTTGTTCGGTTACATAGGACCCGGCGGCAAAGTGTATGATCTCACAGTCAAAACCGATGGCATAAGCATCGTAACAGACAGAAAAATCAGCCTCGGCTTGATAGCGGGCAGATCTGCGGGAATCATAACCGAATGTACCGTATTGGGAAATGTCAGCCTGAAAACATCGGCTGCTTCAACTAAAGATGAAGAAGGAAACCATGTAGGCGGAGTAGTCGGTTATTTAGGGGAAGAAGGAATTATTTCCTTAGTAGGCTATACCGGTAACGTAAGTGCCGAATACACAGGCAGCAATACTACTGCTCACATATGCGCCGGAGGATTAGCAGGACTTTCGGGCGGATCTATAACGGATTCTTCGTCCACCGGTAACAAAAACGCAAAGGGATTTAACAATGTTTTTGCCGGAGGTATAAAAGCACATGACGTTGAAGATACCGATACCATTACCGATAACTGTACTTCAATAGGTGATGTAACAGCTGATGGAACGGGAGGAAATATCTATGCCGGAGGTATCTCAGCATTTGTAGCATATTCATTTATAGATGTTATAATAACTGACAGCAGTTCAACCGGTGATATAACAGCTAACGGCGGAGCAGACTATGTTTTTGCCGGAGGTATCTCTGGAAGTGCAGCATGCAGTATCGAAAACTGCAGTTCGTCAGGTGATATAACAGCTAACGGTGATGATAACGATGCAGTCTATGCAGGAGGAATATTAGGATATGCACTATCAACTGAATGCGTAATTAATAATTGCGTTTCACAAGGCGCTGTAAGCTCCGTTGGAGATGACATCGTTAACGCCGGAGGAATAGCAGGAAGCACAGAAAACGAAATTACGGAAAGCACTTCAACCGGAGATATATCAGCTTTAGGAACAGGAAAAGAAATTTACGCCGGAGGAATAACAGGTAAGGCAGGTATTTATTACACAAATGGAATTGTAGACTGTATCTCAACGGGTGATGTAACGGCTATAAGTACGAATAATGTAGCAGGCGTACATGTATCAGCCGGAGGAATAGCTGCAATTTCATCTATGCCTATAATAAACAGCATTTCAACAGGTGATATAGAAGCTTCCAGCGAAGAAGCTGCTGTTCATGCCGGAGGAATAGTAGGCTATACATTTTCCAATTTAAAGAACAACACCTCAATAGGTAATGTAAAAGCTTCCAGCGAAGCTTCCAGCAGCACAGACTCTTATGTTTATGCCGGAGGAATAGCAGGCTGGACATGTGGAGATACAGAGAACAGCAGTTCGGTGGGTAATATATCAGCTTACGGCAAAAATGATTTTGTATTTGCCGGAGGAGTAATAGGAAATCTGAACGATGGTGATGTAACTAACACATATTCCAGAGGCAGCGTTGAAGCCGAAGGAAATATAAACGTACACGCTGCAGGTATTGTCGGCTATATGCAAAATAGTACAAGTACCGTATCATACAGTTATTCTCAGAGTTATAATAACGGCGGAATAACGGCAACAGGAGTTACTGCTGTCACAGCCGGCGGTATAATCGGATACGCTGAGGGAACAATTGAAAACTGCGTAGCGTTTGACGGTCCGATAGTTTCCAGTCAGTATGTAGGACGCGTAATCGGATTAGAAAGCGCAACTTCTCCCACTCTTAATAACAACTACGGAAGAAAGAACGCACGCCTCACAGGAGGAAATTTCGGCGGAACTGTTATTTACGCAAGTCAAAGAATAGAAGACAAAAACGTAACCGGAACACTTACTAACCAGCACGGAAAGAATATAAATGAAGTTCAATTCGCAACACAAAGCTGGTGGGATACAACTCCCGGAGTATTCAGCGCATTCTGGGGTACAGTTTGGACATGGAATTCATCAGACAGCGTACCTGAATTATTGATATAGGCAGTTATCTTATTTGATAATAAAACCCTAATATAAAAACATCACGCCGTTTCGGTCTTAGTGCCGATCGGCGTGATTTATATTTATGGCTAAGGGATGCGGGATGCGGGGATACGGTCGCTTTTGAAAAAAGCTCCGCAAAACTTTACTAAAACTTATTTTTTATATCCGCATTTGGGGCATATTCCGTTTTCTTTTAATACAATACCGCATAACGGACAGCGGTCTGTTTCTTTTTGAGCTTCATATTCCTGCACTGCGCCGTTCACTCCGCTGGTAAACGTAATTTTTACGATGTTAAGCTTATCTTTTAATAAATCGTAAACAATTTTTATCATACCTTCAACGGTCATTGTTTCTTTTGTGACTACTAAACGGCATTCGGGATAAGCGGTGGCAAGTTCTGTTTTAAAAGCGGGACCTTTCTGTTTATTTGTCGGAGCTCCGTTTTTGATTCCCTGTTCTTCATACACATTAAGTATAGCGGGTAGCAGCGGATCATCTTCTCTCAAGATAAGCGCGTGGTCAAAATTCTGCAATACTTCCCAGGCTGTTTTTTTTATTTCATTGCAGGGGAACACCATATTCACGCCCTCGTTTATATTTTCCTCGACTTCAAGCGTCAGTATTCCTGTATGCCCGTGCAAATACTGCGCTTCGCCCCTGAAGCCATAAAATCTGTGGGCATATTGTAAATCAAGCGTTGTAAAACTTCTCATAAATTTTCTCCTTATAATATATTTACGGGTGGTTTTCGCGCTCCCGTATAAGCACATCTTTAATTATATATTTGATTATTTATTACAGTCCGGGCAAATTCCCCTGAAAATAATATCATGCCCTGTAATTTTAAATCCGTAACTGTTTTTAATGCTCTTCTCAAGCTCTGAAATAAAATCCATATCCAAATCAAAAATTTCGCCGCATATGGTGCATTTCGCATGATAATGAGCGTGGCATATATGGTCGTAACGGTCAGCTCCGCCGGGTATCTCCACTCTGCGGATTTCACCTGATTCGGACAGCATTTTTAAATTCCGGTATATAGTACCTCTGCTGATGCCGGGATGTTTTTTATAAATTGTATCATATATATCGTCAGCAGTGGCATGACAGCGCAATTCTTTTACCGTTTCTAAAACTAACGCTCTTTGAATCGT
>JAVBPA010000002.1:0-40794 GCA_031549925.1 Eubacteriales bacterium | reverse complement strand
CGGGTCATAAGATCCGCCGAACCGATAAAAACTTTTCTTGAATTGTTACTCTTTGCTATGTTTCCCGATTCGGTTTTTTTATTGTTTTCGTTTTCTCCGTTTCCAAATATAAATATTCTGGAATGTTCGAGATATCTTCCGACAATGCTGTGTACTTTGATATTTTCGGAAACACCTGCAATCCCGGGCATTAAACAACAAATACCACGGATTATCAAATCGATTTTTACTCCAAATACAGAAGCGCTTGTTAAAGCGTCGATTATTTCTTTATCGGTTAAACTGTTCATTTTAATACAAATGTATCCATTTTCCCGGAGTTCAGCTTCAGCATTGATTAAATCAATTATCCGGTTTTTTAAGCAATTCGGAGCTACAAGTAAATTTTTGTATACATACGATTGATCACCTAAGGTAATGTTTTGGAAAAAAGCTACAGAATCAGCGCAAATATCTGTATCGGAAGTAATAATTCCTACATCCGTGTAAATTTTAGCTGTTTTTTCATTGTAATTTCCGGTTCCGATGTGAACTAAATGCCATATACCTTTTTCGGCTCGTCTTGTTATCAGAGTAATTTTAGAATGGATTTTTAAACCTTCAACTCCGTAAACAATATTGCATCCCGCTTCTTCCAGTCTTCTTGACCAATTAATATTGTTATTTTCGTCAAATCTGGCTTTAAGTTCGACTACTGCCGTAACTTCTTTCCCGTTTTCGGAAGCGCGGCAAAGCAGATTTATTATTTCCGAATTACTCGAAAGACGGTACAGAGTGATTTTTATACTGATTGTTTCCGGATCAAAAGCTGCTTCTTCCAATAGTTTTAAATAAGGTTTTATGCTGTAATAGGGAAAAGAAAGCAAAAGATCGCGTTTTTTAACTTCTTCAGTTATGGATGTAAGCGGATTTATATCTCTTCTGTACTGCGGAATCAAAGGTGTATAAAATAAAGCAGGTTTATCGCCGTATTCAGGTATGATTTTTTCTTCAAGCGAATAAACATAACTCATATCAAGCGGAGTTTCGGAAATAAAGGTTTGAGACTCAGATAAATTCAATATCTCCTGCAGATATTTTTTCATCTTATCGCTTCCGCGGTTTAATCCGAAATAAAATTCCAATCTTATCGGATTTAATTTTTCGCGTTTTTTTATCGCTGCTGTTACATATTCGCGGTAATCGAGATCATCGTCTGTAAAATTATCGTCTACTTCGATATCCGCGTTACGGGTAATTCGGATAATGCCTTTTGATACTAAAGTATAGGATTTGAAAATTTCCGAAGCCTGTTGCAACAGGATATCTTCTGCTAAAAAATACGAAAGCTTATCAGGTGAAGTGATATAATAAAGCCTTTTCATTGCTGAATTTATCGGAACAATTCCCCAAAACTGTTTATCATCTCTTTTAAGTGAAAGGAACATATACAGCTTTTTGTTTTCAAGACGGGGAAGAGGATGTTTTGCGTCAATTATTTGAGGAGATAGCAAAGGCTGTAATTCTTTTTTATAATAAAGCTTAATGCTTTTTTTATCTGCCGTACAAAGCTCTTTTATATTTTCTGAAAAAATCCCGTTTTGTTTCAGAGATTCTATAACTGATGAATAGTAAACGTCACGCAAACGGTAAAGCGGACGCGCGTCGCGATATATAGCGCATAATTGCTCAAGCGCGTTCATCCCTGTTTTATTGTCGGAGTTATCTTCGTTTGAAAGCGAACGTTCATACATACTTCCGGCACGAACCATAAAAAATTCGTCAAGATTTGATGTAAATATAGATATAAATTTAAGCTTTTCAAAATCAGGAACAAACGGCGACTGCGCTTCCTCCAATACTCTCTTGTTAAATTTCAACCAGGAAAGCTCTCGGTTAATGTAATTGTTATTCATAAAAATTTCCCGTAAGATTTTATTTGTAAAAATAATATAAGCTTTTTAGGATTATTTATATTTGCTTTGCAATAAATTCTGCGGAAGGATTTATAACACGTTCAATTAAATATCCTTCCCTTATTCCGGTAGGCGATATTATAATGTTTTCGATGTTTGAATATTTCAAGATTCTCAAAAAAGAACATATACCCGGTATCAGCGTATGAAGTCTGTCGGGATTAGTTCTTACAAGTAATTTTATTGTTTCTTTATCGGGAAACTTGATATAATCATATATTTGTTTTAAATTGCTGTATGACATGACACATACACTGTCGCTGATTCCTCCCCGGTAAAGCAATTCAAAAAGTTTTCCGGCGGCTCTCGCTGTACCTCCTACAAGATAAGCGGTGTTTCCGTAATTTTTTAGCCAGCATAGTTTTTCAACTCGGCGGTCAACTTCCGTTCTTATTTCTTTAAGTTCTGTTTTCGCAGGTAATATACTTCCAACATGATCTCGAAAAAGGGTTAAACATCCCATAGGCATACAAAAAGCTCTAACGGCTAACCCATCTACAAATCCGATAATTTCGGTGCTGCCGCCCCCTACATCAATCATAATACCTTGCCGGAGATTATCTCCGAAACTAATTTTTAACCCGCAAAAACCGAGCAGAGCTTCGTTTTCTCCGGAAATTATATCGATATATATACCAAGTGCTTCTCTTACAAATGATATAACAGAATTTACATTGTCAATATTACGCAGCGCAGCTGTTCCGATATAATAAAATTTGCTGCATTGTATATTTTGGGCCAAATTTGTAAAAACGGATAAAGCTTCGATTAATTTTTCTATTCCTTCAAGAGATAAATTTTTATTTTCAACATAATTAATCAAACCTAAATTACAACTTTCAGTCAAAACACGTGTAAACGGAATTTCGCCGTTCTGATCTTTTATATCGTAAATATTCATTCGGGCGGTGTTTGATCCGACGTCGATTATGGCACAGCGCATAATATTTAATCTCCTTTATATTAAACTTTTAAACAAACTGATCTTTTAAATAAATTAACTTTTCGGCAACCAACTTTTATAGTAAACCGGATATTTATAATGTAATTATATCCAAATCAAAAGTAATTGATATATGTAAATTAAAAATAAAACAAAAAAGATGTAAAAACGATACAAAAAAAGGAAACATTTTAAATTTTATTAATATAATATTTTATGAAAACATAAATTCTGCATAAAAAATCCATTGCTTATATTAAAATAAATACAAAGCATGATATACCGGGAGGAAACAGAAATGGAAAATATTTTTAGTATACTCTTGCAATTTGTATATATGTTTCTGAAAGTAAGCGGAAGCGGTTCATTTCCGCAGCCTCTTTCGGCTGAAGAGGAAAGAGATTATTTTCTGCGTGCCAGAAGCGGAGACAGCAGAGCGAGAGAAATACTTATAGAACATAACATAAGACTAGTTGCTCACATAGTTAAAAAATATTATACTACTTCAAAGAATCAAGACGACATCATGTCTATCGGTACTATAGGGCTGATAAAGGCTATTGACACGTTTGATATATCAAATGGTACGCGTTTTGCTACTTATGCCGCAAAATGCTTGCAGAATGAAATACTTATGTACTTCCGTTCGCAGAAAAAATCTTCATGCGAAGTTTCGATAAATGAAACAATTGATGTAGACCGAGACGGAAATCCTCTTACATACATAGATGTAATCAGTTGTGACGACACGATAGCAGATGATCTTGACGTCCGAGTTAAAAGTGCGAAAGCTATGAAAATCATAAAAGATGAACTTACCGAAAGAGAAAAACAAATTATTATTATGCGGTACGGTCTCGGAAACAAACCTGCTTCAACTCAGCGTGAAATTGCCGATATGATGGGAATATCAAGATCATATGTCAGCAGGATTGAAAAAAGTGCGCTTTACAAAATAAATTCTTTGTTGGCGCGACCTGGTTTTTATATGTTTTAAATAATATATGTTTTATATTAATCTTCGTTCGGATGAAATAGCTTCGCTGATAAAAAAGAATTTATCCCCCATATCATAAAAAAGTTAAATAAATCATATAATTTAACGATGAATGCTCAAATAAATATAATATGAGCTTTAATGATTAAGATAAAACAAAATAAAATCATACCGGAGGGGAGATAAATTAATGAATCCTACAGATTTATCTAAGTTAAAAGTACCAGCGTCAAATAAAAACGAGATATTTTCAAAACTGATTGACACAACCGCGGAAAATACAGTTTCGGAAGAATATTCTTTGCCGGATTATATCCCGGATGTAAAACGTATTTTGCAAACAAATGCCAGGACAAATTTAAATTCATATTCGCATGAAGGAAATAAAATTAATTTTGAAGGATATGTAATTTTTATCGTATTGCTGTTAACGGAAGACGACGCGATAAAAAGTATTTCTGTTTCATATCCGTACGAAGGTTTCGTTGAATCAAATTCAGATTTGAATAATACGGATATAAGTATAATGCCCAAACTCGATAATGTCGTATGCAAATTGCAAAATCCGCGTAAACTTCTGCTCGGTTCAAAAGTAAATACATATGTGAATGCAACAAACCAAAAAGATATAACTCCATCTATCGAAGGGATAAAAAGTGCTGCCGACGAATTAGCGCTTGAACGCGATATACGACGCATGAACACTTTGCTTGTAACAACTTCCTTGCTTGATGATCAGTCGATGAGCGAAGATATCGTTATAGATTCTCAAATGCCTCCCGCTTCATCGATTTTATACTGCGGTATTGATATATGTATATCTGATTTTAAACCTCAAACGGCAATACTCCAGCTTTCAGGAAACGCTGCTGTAACTGTTATATACGCGGATGAAAACGGAAATCCGCATACTATTGTAAAACGTGTTCCGGTTTCTGCCGCAGCAGCTATGGCAGGTTCGGGTGAATACATAGCTCCCGCACAAGTAAACGACATAAAAACACAGATAGCGGCAGATAGCTACGGCGAAAACCGTATTATTGAACTTGATGCTACTTACAGAATAATACCCCGTTGTATGTCAAACAAAGAAGTTTCATATACAGCAGATATGTATTCGACTTCATCGGCTTTAAAAAATATAAACGCGGACATTGATTCTTATATTTTACGTAAATGTATTAACACAAACTTTACGGTAAACGCGAAAAAAGCATTATCGGAAACGGGAACCGATAATATAGAAAATATAATTAATACTTCGGTAATTTTGAAAAATAACGGTTTATCATATGACAGCGATAAAAAACGGACGATTTTAAACGGAAGCGCATTAATTAATATATTGGCAAACTGTTCAGACGGTTATAAAAATATTTCTTATACCGAACCTTTTAAATATGAAATAGATTTACAATCCGAATTAAATCAACTCGAATTTATGGATACCTTAAACGCTTCAAATGTTAAAAGCCGGGCTGATTCGGGTAATATTTATACGGATTTTGAAGTTATTTTAGGTCTTGCATTGATCGAAAAAAATAAAATTAATTCAATAATTAACACAACGCTTACAGAACAACCTCAACAATCAAAAAGCCGCCCGCCGATGACTCTGTATTATCCGTCGAAAGGGGAAAGGTTGTGGGATATAGCAAAATATTACGGAACAACCCGCGATGCTATTATGAGCGCAAACAATATGGCAAACGATACTATAACGGATGAAAAGGTTTTGCTTATTCCGAAAGTGCGGAAACAACCGGTTTTTGAAAAAGTTATTTGATATAAAAAACTGACAGCTTTGAAATACGCGGCTTTTTTTCGAAAAAGCCTGGCAAAAAACTTTATTTAATGTTTTTATTTGTTTAATTAAATTCAGATAGATTTATTATCAGCTTATATACTAATTTATAAAATCTTTCATATGATTTTAAATCAAGTTCTTCGTTTGGCGTGTGGATGTATCTCATTCGCGGACCGATTGAAATCGCATCTGTGATATCTGAATAACCTTTTGATTTATCAATTATAATTCCGCATTCAAGTCCTGCGTGAACAGCTTTTATTTCGGCAACCCCTCCGTATAGCTCTTGCCATGTATCAGTGTAAACTTTTTGCAGGCGGGAGCTTTTTTTGTATTGCCATCCGGGATATCGGGCTAAACACAAATTTTCCGCTTCACATAATTTTGCAAGCCAATTAAATTTGGTATTTATCCAGTCCATTAAATTTTCATCTTGCGATCGTCCCATGTAATGAAATTCTATATAATCTTCATAAGTCGATATTTTACCTAAATTACATGAAGCCGAAACAAGACCTTCCATTTCCCTTGAAAAACATAAAACTCCGGACGGAGCTAGTGAAAGTATAGAAATGACTCTGTATGTTGATTTAAAAGTAAGCATCGAATTCGGAGATGATACCTGACTAATATGGATTTTAAAATTTTTATCCGCTTCCGACAATTCATTGTATATGATTTTTTCAAAAGCCAGAAGTAAATCCTTTGATTCGTTTTTTTCTACCACAGCAATCACTGCTTCACATTCGCGCGCGATTACATTTATTTTACCTTCGCATGTCAATGATATTAAATTAAATGGAGATTTATTATAAAGATCCGATAAGATTCTTCCCATGATATTGCAAGCATTTTCCAAATTCTTATCGATATCAATACCCGAATGACCTCCTGACAAACCGAAAACTTTAATTTTCAAACAGTGTCCGTAAAAAGGAATATCATCGGTTGGCAATATTATTTTATTTTGTAGACCTCCGGCGCATCCTGCCCAAGCGATGCCTTCGCCTTCTGAATCTAAATTTATAAGTATTTTAGATTTTATTTCGGAATAATCGAAATTTAAAGCACCATCCATTCCCGTTTCTTCATTGGAAGTGAAAAGACATTCAATTTCAGGTAATTCTATGTTTTCATCAATTTTTTTAACATTATCAGGAACTATGGCAGTATCAGAAAATGAAAAATCGTTAAAAGATGAATCGGTTTCGAGTAGTGCGAGCATTAAAGCAACACCCGCTCCATCGTCACTTCCTAGGGTCGTACCGCGCGCTTTTAACAGTCCTTCTTCCGTTATATATAAATCAAGAGGATCGGAATTAAAATCGTGTACAGTACCGGAATTTTTTTCGCAGACCATATCAATATGAGCCTGCATCAAAATGGGGGGATAATTTTTATATTTACTGGAAGCGGTTTTTCTTACATAAACATTATTGAATTTATCGCGGTAATAATATAAATTTTTTTTGATCGCAAACTCAACAATAAAATCAGCAATTCTCGATTCGTTTCCCGAACCTCTCGGGATTTTTGATATATCTTCAAATAAGTTAAATAATTTTTTAGGAGAATAACCCCTGATTATATATTCTTTTTCCATTTTTATAATGATCCCGTATATCTAATATTTTTATGAAATTGTAAATTATAATTCGAAACGTAAATTCTTCGGTTTCTGTTTTTAATTTTTTATAAAAATATTTTATTAATATGATTGATAATTATTAATTTGATTAAAAACAAAACAGATTTCTTTAATGTTTTTAATTAACTTTTTAATTTTTTGTCAAAATCCGTTCGGATGCGTTTTATGCCAAAGCCAGGCTGATTCGATTATATCGTTAATATCGTATTTTCTTTTCCATCCCAAAATTTTTTCCGCTTTTTCGCTTGATGCAACAAGCACGGGAGGATCACCGAATCTTCTTTCATAAAATTCTGTTCGGATAATTTTTTTTGTAATTTTTTTTGCCGTTTCAAGTATTTCAAGATTAGAATATCCCCCGCCTGAACCTAAATTAAAAGCTTCGCTTGTATTTTTTTCAGAAAGATAATTAAAAGCTTTTATATGTGCGTAAATTAAGTCACAAACATGGATATAATCTCTGATACATGTACCGTCTGCCGTAGGATAATCATTTCCGTAGATATTCATAAATTCGCGTTTCCCGAGAGCTGTTTCGAGTATAATCGGAATTAAATGAGTTTCGGGATTATGAGCTTCTCCGATACTTCCGTCAGGATATGCTCCTGCCACATTGAAATATCTCAAACAAACGCTTTTAAGTCCGTATGCTTTGTCGTACCATTTTAATATTTTTTCTACTGTGAGTTTTGTTTCTCCGTATGTGTTAATAGGATTTTGTGTAAATTGTTCGGTTATTGGAGATTTTTCCGGTATTCCGTATGTAGCCGCTGTAGAAGAAAAAACAAGTTTTTTAATTCCATGAGCTACCATTGAACCAAGCATTGTTATCGTTTCTGAAACATTATTTTTAAAATATTCGTGCGGTTTTTCCATGCTTTCTCCCACAAGCGAATATGCTGCAAAATGAACGACGCCTTCAATGTTATTTTCGGAAAAAATTTTATTTAAAAGATCTTCGTTTCCAATATTACCGCAATAAAATTTTATACCCGAAATTGATTCGGAGTGACCTTTTGACAAATTATCGATAACTACAACATCGAAGCCGTTTTCGTTCATGATTTTAGCGCAATGGCTTCCGATATAACCTGCTCCTCCGGTTATTAATACAGACATAAAAAATCCTCCCAATTATAAAATATCACCGCATTATAACATGATTATATAATTATATCAACTACATTTTATATATTTTCGTCATCGTTTGTCAATTATATATAAAATATTATATAAAAACAGGTATAATATTTGGCTTTTATACAGTATTGACAAAAAAATGTTTTCATAATATAATGATATAGATTTATAATTTAAATAAAACGAAACCTGAGATGAAGAAATAAAGTTTGATAAGTTTCTACAGAGAGCCGCGGTGCTGAGAATGCGGCGAACTACTGTCATTCAAATGGACTTCGGAGGGTGAAACGAAAAAAACGTGAATTTCCGGGAATTTATGTCCGGTGAAATATATTAATCCAAAGAATATTTTAGAAGAATTTCTTTTTATAAAATGGATTTCAAACGAAAAATTCACGATTTTGATTAGTGGAAACGTAAGCCTGCGTTACAAGGCGCGGAGTGTGATGGCATTCCAGTGAGCGGATACATAATAAAAATGTATCAATCAAGGTGGTACCGCAGATATATTTTCTGTCCTTGCGTATTTTTATATACGCGAGGCTTTTTTATTTCTATCAAACAATTTGATAATTAAAATTACAGTGAAAATGATATTTAAAAATCGTTTCCGGATAAAAAATGATGTTTATTTAGTTTTATATAAAATTGTTTAAAAGAATTATAATTTTTTCAAACAGATTAAATTTTTTGTTTTTGATAAATCAAAAATTTCGCAGGAAGCTAATTAAATTTTAAATCAAAACAACAGCTTGTAATTAAGAAATCATAAAATCTTTTATAAAAAGATAAGGAGAAAATAAAATGAAAGAAAGAATTCCGAACCGCTATTATTTAAAAGAAAACCAAATTCCGAGCGCATGGTATAATCTTCGCGCTGACATGATAGAAAAACCTGAACCAATGCTGAACCCCGCAACAATGAAACCGGCGGAATACGGAGATTTGACAAGAGTCTTTTGCGATGAATTATCCCGCCAGGAGCTTGATGATAAAAATGCTTATATCGATATTCCGGGTGAAATTATCGACATGTACCGTATTTACAGACCTTCACCCCTGATACGTGCATATAATCTTGAACGCGAACTTAAAACTCCCGCTAAAATATATTGTAAATTTGAAGGTAACAATACATCGGGAAGCCATAAACTTAATTCCGCGATACCGCAGGCATATTATGCAAAGAAACAGGGAATTAAAGAACTTACAACCGAAACCGGAGCGGGACAATGGGGAACAGCTTTAGCTGAAGCTTGTTCTTTCTACGGAATTCCTTTAACGGTATATATGGTTAAAGGTTCGTTTATACAAAAACCTTTCAGAAAATCTGTTATGGAAACTTTCGGAGCAAAAGTAATACCCAGTCCTTCAATGACGACAGAAGCGGGAAGAAAAATATTAATAGAACATCCCGAAACAACCGGAAGTTTGGGTTGTGCGATATCGGAAGCTGTAGAAAAAGCTGTTACAACGGAAAACTGCCGCTATGTTTTAGGTTCTGTTTTAAATCAGGTATTGCTGCATCAATCGATTATCGGACTTGAATCGGAACTTGCTATGGCTGAACTCGGCGAATATCCCGATATCGTAATAGGCTGCGCGGGCGGAGGATCAAATTTAGGCGGAATTATTGCTCCTTTTATGAGAGATAAAATACAAAAAAAACATAATCCGCGTATAATAGCCGTCGAACCAAAATCTTGTCCGTCTCTCACAAGAGGTAAATTCGCATATGATTTTTGTGATACAGGCAGGATTACTCCTATGGCAAAAATGTATACACTCGGATGTAATTTTATTCCTTCGTCAAACCACGCGGGCGGACTTCGCTATCATGGAATGTCCCCCATTCTTTCAAAACTATATCATGACGGATATATGGAAGCAATATCAGTAGAACAGACAAAAATATTTGAAGCTGCTGTACAATTCGCAAGACTTGAAACAATTCTTCCCGCTCCGGAATCCGCTCATGCGATAAAAGCGGCAATCGATGAAGCAATAAAATGCCGTGAGAGCGGAGAAGAAAAAACTATATTATTCGGACTTACCGGAACAGGATATTTCGATATGACTGCGTACGCTTCATACAACGAGGGAAATATCTCAGATTCCATTCCTACCGATGCCGATCTGGAAAAAGGATTCAATTCACTACCGAAAATTAATTAACAAATAATAGTTTTAATAAAAGGGATAATAATTATTGTATAGTGATTATTATTTCTTTTTTTTATGAAAACCATTGACAAAAACTGTACCATATGATACACTATTCGCGGGAAGGTGATGGTTTGGAAGAAAAAACTAAAATTTATAATATAATAAAAGATATATTTTTATTCAAAAATATAGATGAAACGATAATACAGAAAACCGCGGAAAGCGGAGAATTGTATATAACGAATTTTAACGCTGGAGAAGTTATATATGAAACATCTTCTGAAAATAAATCTGTAGGTTTTGTACTTTCGGGAAATATAAATATATCGACAGCTTCCAAAGGAAAAACTGTAGTTATAAACAAAATAAAAAAAGGAGGAATATTCGGAGCGGCTTCAGTTTTCGGAAAAAACGAAAATATTGCTAAAATAATTTCTAAAAACAAATCAAAAATATTGTTTATTCCAAAGAAAGTAATAATTGATTTATTTAAATCTGATTATACGGCAGCTATAAATTATATCGATTTTTTATCCGGAAGAATCCGTTTTTTAAACGAAAAAATAGCTTCTTTTACAGCAGGGAACGCGGAGAGCAGACTCGCTGTTTATATTTTAAATTTACTTAATGAAAAAATAAAATCAAATGAAAAAGAAGAAACAGAATTTATAAAGAAAGATGAAATAAAATTACTTCCGCAAATATATCTTCCGGTTGCTTTAAAACCCTTATCAGAATCTCTCGACATTGGAAGAGCTTCGCTTTACCGCGCTTTTAATAATTTAGAAAAATCAGGATGTATTATCAGATCAGAAAGAAATATTACCATAATATCAAAAACAGAATTGGAGAAATTTTTATGAAAAAAATAGTATTAATATTTGTTGCACTTTTTATAATATTAACAGCTTATTCCTGTTCCGGCGAAAAAACGGATGTTAACATAACTGTTTTAGCGGGACCTTCAGGGATGGGAGCTGTAAAAATAATGCAGGATAATGAAGATAAAAAAACAAAAAATAATTATAACTTTACAGTAGCAACTGCTCCCGATGAAGTAAGTGCTGCTATTATATCCGGAGATACGGATATAGCGGCTGTTCCCTCGAATTTAGCTTCTGTTTTATATAATAAAACAAACGGTGAAGTCACCGTTTTGACGGCAAGCACCAAAGGTGTTTTATATTTGCTTGACACAACAGGAACAATAAATAGCGTTTCGGATTTGAAAGGGAAAAAAATTTATGCTACAGGGCAAGGTTCTACTCCGGAATATATTTTAAATTATATACTTGAAAATAATGGTTTAAAAGTCGGTGTTGAAGTCGAAATAGAATATCTCACAGCCCATGCGGAGCTCGCTTCAATGCTGGTTTCCGGAAATTCGGATGTTCAGATAGCTATGCTTCCCGAACCTAATGTCTCGGTTGTTACATCGGCTAAACCGGAAATAAAAATAGCTTTAAACTTAACTGAAGAATGGGATAAAATAACAGCGGAAAACGGATCTGTTTTACAGGGAGTTGTTGTAGTCCGCAATAAATTTTTAGAAAGCAATCCTGAATCGGTTAATAAATTTATGGATGAATACAAAAAATCCGTGGATTACGTTAATTCAAATAATAACGAAGCCGCAGATTTGATATCAAAATACGGTATATTGGAAAAAGCGGATACCGCACTAAAAGCTTTACCTAATTGCAACATAACATATATAGACGGTTCTGAATTAAAAAAACAACTCGGAGGATTTTTGAGTGAATTATTTAAAGCTAATCCGGCATCCGTCGGCGGAAAATTACCGGAGGATAATTTTTATTACAGTAAATAAAAATGAATAATTTTAAAAAGTTGTTTTTAAAAGCATCATCAGTCATGTTTTGGCTGCTGCTTTGGGAAATAACAGCGTATTTTATAAATAAAAAGCTTTTGCTTCCGTCACCTTATGAAGTTTTATTGCGTTTTTTTGAAATGATTAAAACTTCGGGTTATTGGCAAACTGTAACCGCTTCGGTTTTACGTGTTGTTTCTGGATTGATTATCGGGATTGCCGCAGCGGTTTTACTTACCGTTATATCTTTTGTTTCAAAAACTGTTAAAGAATTTTTATCTCCGTTAATAATTGCGGTCAGATCAACACCTGTAGCTTCTATAATAGTTTTGTTTCTTATTTGGATAGGAAAAGAATTAGTTCCTTCGGTGATATCTTTTTTAATGGTATTACCGGTTATATACGACAGTCTTTCCGGAGCTTTAAAAACGGTAGATAAAGAGCTTTCGGAAGTCGCGGATTTATACGGAGTTGTCGGTATATATAAAGTTTATCATTTTTATATACCCTCCGTTTTGCCGATGTTTTATTCTTCGTGTGTAACCGCATGCGGACTTGCTTGGAAAGCCGGAATTGCCGCAGAGGTTTTATGCACGCCTCTGATATCAATAGGCAAAGAAATATATCAGAAAAAATTATATCTTGAAACAACAGATCTTTTTGTTTGGACGGTTTCCCTCGTAATGCTTAGCGTTATTATCGAAAAACTCTTGAAATTTTTAATAAAAATAATAAGCGGAGAAAAAATATGACAGAAAAAATTATGATACCGCGCGAAGACGGAAAATACATCCGTATATACAAACCTCAACCGGATGTTTATTTAGGGCCGGATACACTTTCTTTTAGTAACGGTAAAACATACAGTGATTGGATAACAAACGATTTCAGCATAATAAACGAAAACGGTGAATGGCATATTACCGGAATAACTCATCCGCGTCCGATTGGATTTTATTCCGCTTTTGATTTCCGTGATGAAACTGTACATGAAGCAGAATATCAATTGTTCCATTGCACCGCTAAAGGCGAATCATTTAAAGATTTATTTTATGAAGATTCGTTTTCCGATAATGAAAAAATATTATATCCCAAGCAGCGTAATGACGGAATAAATGAAATATGGGCTCCTCATTTAATGAAACACGATGAAAAATATAAAATAATATACAGCCCCGGAAAAATAAGATGTGCTTCATCCGAAGATTTTAAATCATGGGAAACAAATGAACTTTTCGAATGTGAAAAACCGTACGGGCGTGATCCGTATGTGTATTTTGACGGGGAGAGATATATTATTTTATATATTGATAACACGGATGTTTATTATCGTACATCATATGACATGAAAATTTTTTCAAAAGCTGAAATATTACAAAAATATCCCTTTTCTCACGGAAGCGCGGAATCTCCGTTTCTGATGAAAAGGGAAGGGATGTATTATCTTTTTTGGTGTATACACGATGGTACAAACAGTTGTTACGATAATCGTACATTCGTTTTTGCCGGTAAAACAATAGAAAGTTTTTCTCAAAATTACGCGCCGTTAAATATTTTATTCGCTCATGCACCGGAATTTATATGCGACAGTGACGGAACATACTATATGTTAAGCGTTTTTTATCCCGAAAATGGAATAAGTGCAATAAAACTTAAATGGGAATAAAAAATATTATCTGTTTTAAAAATCGTATTTTTCATAATAATTATTATAAATATTTATTGTTGATACTTTTTCTCATATCGTAAGTTAGTTTTGAAACAATAGTTATCCATATAACGATAACAAGTAAATTTATCAACCAATAAGTAGGCCATGTATATAAAGCTAGCGTATATAATAATGAAGATACAGCGACAATAATTCCAAAAGCAAAAAACAACCAGCATTTAAATATCATCATAGATTTTATTCGTTTATTTTTTTCGGTTATACTTGCAAATTGGCTTTCAAAATCTGTTCCTGTATAGATATTGACCATATCTATAAAATATTTTGTTAAAAGATATATAAAAACTATGAGCAAGACAGATTGCAATGCCGAAAAAACAATTGTATATCTGTACATAGTGAGAGCTTCCATGTTACGCGATATACCGTATGAATAATATTTATCGGTAAATAATTTTATAAATATCCAATCAACAATGCTTATTCCCAAATAAGCTGACCCTAAAATAAGCGGAATTTTGATTTTTTTCATATAATTTCCCGCGTATATCAGAGAAAAAAGTATAAGAGTCAAACCTATAGTATCAGGTAAATAGTTTATACCGTCGATGTATAAATCACAAAGAAATATCGATCCTATAAAGAAACAACTTAACATAAATCCGAGTTTACGGTTTATGAATAAATTTTTATTTGTCAGAACATGTTCTCGATAATATAAATCCATTGTTGAAATAAAATGCTTGTCTTTTTTTATAGTTAAATAAAACGATCTAATCGCAATAAGCCATGCTATTCCCGAAAACAGGGATATCACAATGCAAATTATATTAAGCGCACCTTTGTATTCCGCAAGAACATAACCGATATCTTCGTTAATATACAAATAAATAAATTCGGGAAACAAAGTCATAACGGATCGTATTATTACAAATATAATTGTTGAAAGTTTTGCGGAATTTATTTTTCCTACCATTTCAAGCGAATTGTAAATAGTTCCGCAAAAAAACAATCCTTCAAAAAAGCTGTTCATTGCTGAAAGCAGGAAAAATATTTCGCCTAAAGTAAAACAAAACGAAAACAACAAAAGATAACCTTGATCTGTAAGATTCGGCATTATAAAGGTAATTATTATTTTTACTCCCGAAAGCAGCAGCAGCTTGAAAAAGACTTTTCTGGAATCAGATATCGCGGGAGCTAAATCACGCAGCCGGGTCATTCCGTATATTATTAAAATATATCCTATAAAATCCGGAAATATATCGATTATATTTATATTCGGATTGAATAAAAACAAAAAACCGGCAAATATATAATTTAATCCCATATTTAACCTCTTTGTTTTAATTTATAACTCCCGTGAATTATCGTGTAAAATCGTAAATTTTACATAATTTAATTTTACGGGAGTTTTTACAATATCAAAAACACTAAAAATATTACAAAATACTGTTTTATTCTTTTTATATTTATGGTACAATACAACAATATGGGAAATAATAAACTTTCTTAATCTTCTTCGCCTTCCGTAAATCCGCAGCATTTTTTATATTTTTTGCCGCTTCCGCAAGGACAAGGATCATTTCTTCCCACTTTTTTACCTGTGACAACGGTTGTTTTGTTTTTGATCGGTTGTTTCTTTTCGCCGCCAGAAAAACCTTCTCCAGTGACATGAGCGACTTCTTCGCGTTTTATTTCTGTTTTAGCAGGAACGACCGAAAGAACTGAACGCATTGTATCTTCACGGATAGAAGCAATCATTTCATCGAACATATCAGCTCCGGCTATACGGTATTCGCTTATCGGATTGCGTTGTGCGTAAGCTTGTAAACCTATACTTCCTCGCAAATCATCCATTGCGTCTATATGATCCATCCATTTCAAATCAACGTTCCGAAGCAGCAATACACGTTCAATTTCACGCATTTTATCGGAACCGAACAGATCTTCTTTATCCGCATATATTTTCAAAGCGCGTTCTTTCAGATTATTAGCTATATCTGTCTTTTTTAATTCATCAAGTTGTTTTTCTGAATAAATAAAATCTTTATCATTACAGAGCAAACCGAAAAAATATCCGCGTAAACCGTCGAAATTCCATTCGGCAGATTCCTCTCCGCCGATAAAAGTATCTACTGCATTGTCAATTGTTGTTTCTATCATAGCTTTGATTTTTTCTTTAACATCAGCATCGTCCAAAACTTCGCGGCGTTGATTATATATAACGGTGCGTTGCTGATTCATGACATCGTCATAATCCAGGACGTTCTTTCTGTGGGTGAAGTTTCTGCTTTCAATTTGTTTTTGGGCATTTTCGATCGAATTTGTGAGCAATTTTGCCGCAATCGGCTGATCTTCTTCAAGCCCGAGACGTTCAACCATGTTTGAAACGCGGTCAGAACCGAAAAGCCTCATCAAATCATCATCGAGAGCCAAGAAAAATTTAGATTCACCGGGGTCTCCCTGACGTCCAGAGCGTCCGCGAAGCTGATTGTCGATACGACGGCTTTCGTGGCGTTCAGTGCCGATAATATAAAGACCTCCGACACTGCACACTCTTTTTGCGAGCGGAGCGATCTCTTCTTTCAGCTTTTTGTATAATCCGCGGTATTCTTCACGGGCAGAGAGAAGAATTTCATCATCAGTTACCGCGCTTCCAACCGCGAAATTTATTACATCTTCTTCGTAACCTAATTTCCTCATTTCTTTTTTAGCAAAAAATTCGGGGTTTCCGCCAAGCATAATATCAGTTCCGCGGCCGGCCATATTTGTGGAAATTGTAACTGTTCCGATAGTTCCTGCCTGAGCAACTATTTCAGCTTCTTTTTCATGATGCTTCGCGTTTAAAACTGTATGAGCTATACCTTCACGCGTGAGAAGTTTTGATAAAATTTCTGATTTGTCTATCGAGACCGTTCCTACCAGGACAGGCTGCCCTTTCGCGTTACATTCTTTTATTTGGTTTATTATAGCGGTATATTTTCCGCGTTGATTTTTATAAACCAAATCTTCGTGATCTTCACGGATCATGGGCATATTTGTCGGAATTTCAACAACATCCAAATTGTAAATTTCACGGAATTCAGTTTCTTCTGTCAAAGCGGTACCGGTCATTCCCGAAAGCTTTTTATACATACGGAAATAATTTTGGAAAGTGATTGTTGCGCAGGTTTTGTTTTCTTTTTCGATTTTTACATGTTCTTTAGCTTCTATAGCTTGATGTAAACCGTCGCTGAAGCGTCTTCCGGGCATAATGCGTCCGGTAAACGAATCGACTATTAAAACAGCGCCTTCTTTAACTACATAGTCAACATCTAAATGCATAATACCGTGAGCGCGTATAGCCTGCTGAACATGATGAGCTAACGTAGAGTTTTCTGCGTCGGAAAAATTATCAACTTTAAAATGACGTTCAGCTTTTTTTATTCCCTCTGCTGTCATAATTGTAGTTCTTGCTTTTTCATCAACTATATAATCCGCGTCAAAATCGTCGTTTGTTTCTTTATCATCAAGCTCTTTTATCCGATGTTCTCTTAATGTTTTTACAAAAGCTTCAGCTTTATCATATAAATCGGTAGATTTTTCACCTTCTCCTGATATAATTAAAGGAGTTCTGGCTTCGTCTATCAAAATTGAGTCAACTTCGTCCACGATAGCGTATACATGTCCGCGCTGAACCATCAATTTTTTATATACAACCATATTATCACGGAGATAATCGAATCCGAATTCGTTATTTGTTCCGTAAGTTATATCGCAATTGTAAGCTTTTTGTTTTTCTGCTTTTGTTTGGTCGTGTATTATTAAACCTGTTGTAAGTCCGAGGAAGTTATATATACGCCCCATTTCCTCATATCCCATTCTGGCAAGATATTCGTTTACGGTTACAATGTGAACTCCGTTACCGCAAAGAGCGTTCAAATAAGCGGGCATAGTCGCGACAAGCGTTTTACCTTCACCTGTTTTCATTTCGGCAATACGCCCCTGGTGAAGAATAATACCTCCCATTAATTGAACCATAAAAGGACGCTTTCCGAGAGTACGTGTGGCAGCCTCCCGGACCGCTGCAAAAGCCTCCGGTAGTATATCGTTTTCGCTTGCTCCGTTTGCAAGCTTTCCGCGCAGGATTTCAGTAATACCTCTGAGTTCATTGTCAGGCATAGCGGTAAAACGACCTGCCATAGATTCTATTTCATCGACAATATGTTTTATTTTTTTTATTTGTCTTGTACTGTACGAACCGATAATTTTATCAAATATGCTCATTTAAAAAATAAACCTCAATATTAAAAATCATACTTATCATATGCTAACATAAAAATAACAAATTTTAGTACTATATTTTGTAAATATTATTAATTCTCTGTTTAAATTTATATAAAATACTTATATTGAAAGAAAAAATATTATGTCTGATAAAAATACATTTTCAAGCGCAGGAAACATTTCAGATGAAAACAAAAATTTAGATATAAATATAGTTTTAGTGGAACCCGAAATACCGCAAAATACAGGAAATATTGCCCGTACATGCGCCGCTACCGGAGCTTCTCTTCATTTGGTAAAACCGCTCGGATTTAAAATCGACGATACTAAATTAAAAAGAGCGGGGCTTGATTATTGGAACGAATTGAACATTGTTTATCATGATAGTTTATTTGAATTTTTAGAATATGCTTCAGGTGAAAATTTATATTTTTTTACAACAAAAGCTGAAAATTTATATTCTGATGTAAGTTATCCCGAAAAAGTTTTTATCATTTTCGGAAAAGAAACAGCCGGATTGCCGGAAGAACTTTTACATCGAAACAAAAATAATTGCGTGAGAATACCGATGCGTGATAATCTGCGGAGTTTAAATTTGTCAAACGCGGCAGCTGTAGCGGTTTATGAAGTTTTACGCCAGCATAATTTTAATAATTTAAAAACATGGGGAAAACTTGTTAAATATAATTGGAATGATTAGATCATGATGATTTGGAATAATGTAACTCACAAAACAGGGGGAGATTATGTCGTCGGAAACGGAGATATGGTTTTGTTTTGCAGAGGTCCGAATATAAACGGACTGTATTCCTCTTTAAATGATCCGCGTTATATATTTTCGCTTACATTATCATCTGATAACGATAAATTGCGCAGTATAACCGAAAGAAATAAAAACGATAATAGTTATAAACATATTTTTTATGAAAAACATTCGGATTTTTTGAGCGGAAATGAAAAAAATAATAATTTAACCGAATTTAATGATATTTTAGATGTAAATCAAAATTTATTTATCAGAAATATAAATTCATTCCAAAAAATTGTATTGTTTTTATCGGTTGCTAAATATGCAAAAGTAGTTTTTGATACAAGTTATCAAGCGAGCGGCACAAAAACAGAATGTATTATTATCAGCACGGAAAACAACAGTACCGGATATAATAAATATACACAAAAAAATAATGGTATTATCAAAAAAATTAATACATGTCTGCGATTAATTATAATGATGAGCGGAAATGTCAAATGTAAGAAATTCCCTGAAATAATCATAGAACCGGGAAAAGGATCGATAATAATATCTGCGGATTACGGTGAAAATTTCATAAAAAACGCACTTTATTCTTTGTCAAATCCTGATTTGATAATAAACCGCAATAAAAATTATTGGACAAGATATTTATCCGGAATAAAAAAAATATCAGGTCAAAATGAAGATAATAAATTGAACGATGTTTTGCAAAATAGTATTTTGCTTTTAAAATCCATGCAAAAAAAGGACGGAGATATTATTTTGTCAGAAAGCAGTTGGGAGAGCGAGCCTGTAAAATTATTTTGTATGATAAAATCTCTTCTTGAAATCGGCTGTGTTTCAGAAGCAAAAGCGGCTCTTGATTTTATGGTTAGTATGTTTTGGGACGGTTGTCATTTTATTTCATATATAAAATCATGCGGAATATTTAACGAATATGCTTCAATTCCCTCGTGTCTTTTGCTTGCAGCGGCAAATTATTTAAAGAAAACAAACGATAACGCATATATAACCTTTATATCTCCCGTTTTGGAAGATGCTTATTATGCGCAAAAAAATATTTACAAAAACAGATTGATAACAGTTTCGGGAAGTGAAGATTATATAAAATACGGATATTTTCCGCTTGATTCGCAATACATGTATTCATTTTGCAACACACTTTTGTATATAGAAAGCAAAGAAGTTTTTATAAATGAATTAAGTGTATACACGAATAAAAATAAAACAGAATTTTATAAAAATGATGCCTTGAATTCAATTAACAAATTCAAAAAAATATTTTTAGAACAGGATGTATTTCCTTCATTAATAAAAAAATCTAAAAAAGAAAACAATATTAGGAGGGGTATATGCGATTTATGCGGTGATTTTTATTATCCCCGGTTAGTTGACAGTTTAGAAAAAAATCAAAGCGGTAATTATGTTTGTCCAAATTGTCGTTCGAAAATTAAAGAAGAATATAAAAAAACGGATAACGAAACTAAAGAAAAGAAATACATTATAGCAGACGAACTTTTATTTCCCGCTTTTTTGCAAAGCAGTATAATAACATATGATATGACGGAAAAATGTATTAATAATTATAAAGCCAAATCTGATTATCTCTATTATACAAACGATGAAAAAGATAAACATTCGAGTATAGTTTCGATTGCGTATCTGCTTTATCATTATACCGCAAAAAATTTATCAAAAGCGCAAAATATCTACAATCATTTAATAGAAAAAATTACACGCGACGGATTTTGGCCGAACTTTGATAAAAGCTTCGAAAAATTCGGAGGAACCCTATCTCCTTTTGTAAATGTGGTTTGTGCTGCCGGTATATATCGTTACAGAAGCTTTTGCAACATTTTAAGTCCGAATATCGAATAATTTATTATATCCATAAGCTGAGCGTCGATTCCTTCAGAAACTAATAATTTTCCGCCGTTTTCCATTATGTTTTTTATACGGCGGATTTTTATAATTATTTGATCCGTTATAGAATGAGGGTGCATTTCTGCCCATGCGTTACCGTAATCATAATTTTTTTTCTCAAAAAGCTGATTTATTTCATTCCAAACTGATTTATAATATTCAGAAATCAAAATCTGATCAATTTCAACATTTTCTTTTTCTATAAATTCGTCGCATGAAATTATTTCATTTTTATATTTTATTTTCAAAAGCATTATTACTGAATAATTTATAATCCCCAAAAATTCATTTTCCAAACTGTCTCCGACTTTGTTTACACCTGTTTCTTCGATATTTCGTATCCTTTTTATTTTAATCCAAAGCTGATCAGCAAAAGAAACATCGCGGAATAATAACCATGTAGGTCCGTAATCTTTTAATTTAGCCGCAAATATACACATACATTCATTCGCTACATCGCGGCGGAATTGTATTATATCTAAGTCTTCAGAATCTTTTATCATAAAATAAGTTCCCCATTTGCGTAATACGGAATTTTATATATTATCCTTCCTTCATTATACTATATGTATTATTTTATTTCAATACATAATATTGTTTTATATGTCATTGCAATGTGATATATAATATGGTATAATAAGTTCCATATTTTTAATTTTTGTAAAAGGTGCGCTTTTTATTATGCGTATAGTAATAATCGGAGCCGGAAAAATCGGCATAACGCTGACAGAATATTTGTCAGGTGAAGGTCATAATTTAACGGTAATCGATATCGATAAAGATGTAATAGAAAATTTAAACGATAAATATGACGTAATGGGGTTTTATGGCAACGGAGTTAATTATACAACTTTAAAAGATGCCGGAGTAAACCATTCTGATTTGGTAATTGCCACTACTTCATCTGATGAAATAAATATGCTTTGCTGTATTGTCGCAAAAAAAATAGGAGCAAAAAAAACTATCGCCCGTATACGCGATCCTGAATATTCGAAACAATTTTCATTTTTAACTGACGAATTAGGCTTTGACATGGTAGTTAATCCGGAATTTGAAGCGGCTATTGAAATAGCCCGGATTCTGCGTTTTCCCGCGGCTATAAAAATTGACACTTTCGCAAAGGGAAGAGTCGAAATGGCTGAGTTTAAAATTCCCGAAGACAGTATTTTTATAGGAAAACGGGTTTCGGAAATTCAAAAAAAATATAATATAAAAATATTGATCTGCGCAGTCCAGCGTGAAGAAGATGTTTATATTCCGGACGGCGATTTTATGTTGGCCGAAAAAGATTATATTTATTTCACAGCCCAGCATTCTGAAATAGCATCGTTTTTCAAATTAATAGGAGAATATAAACAGCGTGTAAAAAATGTAATTATTATAGGCGGAGGAAGAATCGCTTATTATCTTGTAAGCTTTTTAACCGAAACAGGAGTTTCAATAAAGATAATCGAGAACGATAAGGAAAGATGCATTGAACTAAGCGAAAAATTCCAGAAATCCGAAATAATACATGGAGACGGAACAGATCAATCTCTTTTGATTGAAGAACATATTGAAGGTTCTGACGCTTGTGTTGCGATAACCGGGATAGATGAAGAAAACATTATAATTTCCATGTACGCAAAAAAGCATCATGTTGGAAAGGTTATAACAAAAATAAGTAAAACCTCGCTTGTTGAAATGCTTGAAAACATAGGTCTCGACAGTATAATTTCCCCGAGAATTATCACCGCGAACCATATTATCAGTTATGTCCGGGCTATGAATAATACAGACGGCGGAGGTGTGCAGACTTTATACAAACTAGTAGGCGGCAGAGTTGAAGCACTTGAGTTTTATATCAGTAAAAAGAACGAATTATTAAATGTTCCTTTATCTGAGCTTAATTTGAAAAGAAATTTGCTTATTTCATGTATAATACGCGAAAATAAAATTATTTTTCCGAGAGGGGACGATGTGATTAAGCTTTATGATAATATTATTGTCGTTACAACAAATAAGAATCTGCATTCTTTCGGAGATATTATAAAATAATTAATTAAAGAAAAAATATAATTAATGAATAAAAAATTAATAATAAATATAATCGGACGTATTATATTTGTTGAAGGTTTATGTATGCTGTTACCCATTATTGTGGGGATTGTATGCAAAGAAAACACAATATGGGCATATGCGGTTACAATGGCAGTAATGCTGATAATCGGTATACTCAGCTTTTTTATCAAACCGCAAGATATGTCTTTCTATGCAAGAGAAGGATTGGTTATAACCGGTTTCGGATGGTTTGCTGTAAGTATTTTCGGAGCGGTACCTATTTTTTTAACAAGGGAAATACCTTCGTATATTGACGCTTTATTTGAAATAGTTTCCGGTTTTACAACAACGGGAGCTTCGATACTTACCAATGTGGAAGCACTTTCTTACAGCAGCCTTTTTTGGCGTTCGTTTACGCATTGGATAGGCGGAATGGGAGTTCTTGTTTTAATTATGGCAGTTCTTCCTCAATCCGAAACACATTCCATGTATATAATGCGTGCGGAAGTTCCGGGTCCCGCTGTCGATAAAATGCTTTCAAAAGTTAAAGTAACCGCAAGGATACTTTATCTAATATATGTTTCTTTGACCGCATTGGAAGTAATACTTTTAGTTTGCGGAAAAATGCCGTTATTTGACGCTTTGGTAAATTCCTTCGCAACAGCCGGAACGGGTGGTTTTGCGATAAAAAACGCAAGTATAGCATATTATAATAACGCATATTTTGACGGTGTTATTAGCACGTTCATGATTGTTTTTTCTATAAATTTCAATCTTTATTTTTTATTGTTCATCGGAAGTATAAAACAAATATTTAAAAGCGAAGAATTGCGCTGGTTTTTATTTATTGTTATAGCTGCTATAGCCGCTATTGCTTTTGATATAAGAAATATATACGGCGGATTTTTTGAATCACTGAGATATTCTTATTTTTCTGTTTCATCTGTTATATCGACTACCGGATTCGCAAACGCAGATTTTAATTTATGGCCCAATTTTTCGAGAACACTGCTTGTGGTTTTGATGTTTTTCGGAGCCTGCGCCGGTTCGACAGGCGGAGGAATTAAAATCGCAAGAATCATTATTATAGTTAAATCATGTTTTCAATATATTAGAAAACAAATATCCCCGCGTTCAGTTACGACTGTTAAATACGACGGTAAAAACGTTTCAGATAATATATTTTACGGAGTTCATTCGTTTCTGTTTTTGTATATTGTTTTATTTGTTTCTTCTATGCTTATAATATCTCTTGACGAATTTGATTTAATAACCAATTTTACTGCGGTAACGGCTTGTATAAACAATATAGGACCCGGTCTTGAAATTGTAGGACCTGCGGGAAATTATTCGCAATTCAGTATTTTATCTAAAATTACCCTGATTTTTAATATGCTTGCGGGCAGACTTGAATTGTTTCCGATTTTTGTATTATTTTCAACACACACCTGGTTTAAAAGATAAATTTTATACGACTCTTTGATAATACTTAATTTGAAAAGCGTATTTAAATATAAATAAATTTATAATACAGGAGAATCAAATGGAACCGACACCGACATATTTAACATACATGGGAAAAGGTCCCGAACGTATGGTTCACTGGGAACATTGGGCAGATCCCGATGCCGAAACATATTTAAGCGGAGGAATTGACGCATATGATCATCCGCGTCAGTGCAGATTAAAAATTAATGAATTGTACCCTCACTTAAATTTATATGTATATCCGACAGATAACCCTATCCCGAGACCATCAAAAAGCACAGCCGCTAACCGTGAAAGACATACAACAAGATGGGGAACTTCCGAAACAGGAACATGGCAGCACGGCGAAGCTTTTTTTGAAGATGTGGAAGATGTCTTAGCTTTCAGTCCGCTCGAAAAAGGAAATTTTTCAGATTGGGGTCATGTAGTTGAATCACGCGATTATTCAAGCGAGGAAATTATATATAACCAATATAGAAATTGGTTTCCCGCGGAATGGGGTGACAAAGCACCGGAAGGATCGGATGCTTCGGTTTCATTTTATAATACGATGTTTATGTGGCCGCTTTTGACTTTTGGCTGGGAAAATTTTATGTGTGCCGCTCTTGATCCGCGTTTTGAAAGAGTAATGAATGAATTCCGCGAAATAAACAGACGTACTTTCCGTGCTTTTTCACGTTTACCTGTAAATTTTATCATATGTCATGACGATATATTTACAACCCGCGGACCTGTTTGTTCTCCTGAATGGATGAAAAAATATATTTTTTCCGCTTACGAAGAACAGTGGGGAATAGCTCGGGCTGCCGGAAAAGAAATAATATTCATGGCAGACGGATGCGCCGACGCTTACGCCGATGATATTATGGCTCTCGGAGCCAGAGGTATAATCAGCGAACCTTACACAGATTATAAAAAACTTGCGAAAAAACATAAGGATTGTTTTATAGCGGGAGAAGGGGATAACCGTATCCTTTCTACCTGCGACAAGGATTTGATATATAAAATGGTTAAAAGTATGGTCGAAACGGGTAATATGAGCGGAGGATATATGATGTGTATCGGTAATCATATACCTTGGAATGTTCCAGGTGAGGGAATTAAATATTATCTTGATTATTCGGCGGAATTAGCTTACAGAAACAGATGAGGTATAAATGGCATTTGACGCATGTATGACAGCAGCGGTTGCAAACGAATTAAAAAACCGTATTATTGGCGCAAGAGTAGAAAAAATTCAACAACCCGAAAAAGATGAAGTTATATTTTTGCTGCACCGTGAACGCACAAGCTTCAGACTTTCGGTTTCAGCTTCGGCAAATTGTCCGAAAATAAATATAACATCGATAATTAAAGAAAATCCGCTTACAGCTCCAATGTTTTGCATGCTGCTCAGAAAACATTTGACAGGAGCTAAAATTATCGGTGTAAGACAGCTTTTTTTTGAAAGAATTATTGAAATTGAATTTGATGTATCGGATGAACTCGGTTTTACGGTACGTAAATATATTATAGCGGAAATAATGGGTAAATATTCCAATATAATTTTATGCGATGAATCAAAAAAGATTTTAGGTTCAATAAAGCATGTGGATTTTACGGTAAGCCGCCAGCGTCAGGTTTTACCTGGAATGGAATACGAACTCCCTCCTCCTCAAAATAAAAAAAATCCCCTGGAAGCAAATAAAACTTCTTTTGAAGATTCATACAAACAACATTCAGATATACCGGAAGAAAAGTTTATATGCGATAATTATTTGGGTTTCGCACTTTCGACCGCCCGTGAAATAGTATTTCAAAAAAACGTACATAAAACGTTATGGGTATCATTTGAACATGTTACGGATATTATAAAAAACGGCAGTTTTAACCCATGTATTATTTTAAATAAAGAAAACGAACCTGTCGAATATTCTTTTATGCCCTTGTATCAATATGGTAACGAATTTATAATAAAAAAATATGATTCATTCGGTGTATTATTTGACGATTTTTTCGGTCAGAAAGATAAATTAGAACGAATAAAACAACGCTCTTCCGATATTTCGCATCTTATTGGAAACATCCAAACAAGACTTATAAAGAAAAAAGAAGCACAACTGACGGATCTTTTATCATGTGCCGATAAAGAAAAATATAAGCTGTACGGTGATATAATAACATCTAATTTATATCTGTTCAACCAAAATGAAAAATTATGCAAACAGAATTCTATTTTGCTTACAAATTACTATGATGAAAATTTATCCGAAATTGAAATTCCTTTTGATAAAAGAATAACACCTGCTCAAAATGCTCAGCGTTATTATAAAAAATATACAAAAGCAAAATCTGCGGAAACCGAACTCAATAAGCAATTGACCTTAACTCAGAATGAACTCGAATACATTCGGACAATATATGACGCAATGAATAAAGCGGAAAACGAAACCGATTTAAACGAAATAAAACTTGAACTATTTAAATCCGGTTATGCTTCCCGAATAAAAAATTATAATATATCGTCAATTGAAAACGAAAAAAAGAAGAAAGCAATACAAAAACCGCTTGAATTTAAAACAAGCGGAGGTTACAGGGTATTATGCGGAAAGAATAACATCCAAAACGATTATCTTACATTTAATTTAGCAGAAAAATCTGATTGGTGGTTCCACGTAAAAGGAGAAGCCGGTTCTCATGTCGTTTTATTTTTAAAAGAAATAGGTACCGAACCTCCGGAAAGCGATTTTACCGAAGCCGCTGAAATTGCCGCTTTTTATTCACAAATGAAAGGAAGCTCCAACATCCCTGTAGATTATACATTGATTAAAAACATAAAAAAACCTCCGTCATCAAAACCCGGATATGTAACTTATCAATCCAATTGGACCGCTTATGTTACCCCAAAATCAGAAAAGATTATTGAAATGCGTACAGAATCTTAAATAAAATGTTTTAAAACTATATTTTAAACACAATAAAATGAAATTATAAAGATTCTATTTTAGATAAAAAATATATTTAAAATAATTTTGCAGGGAAACGGAATAAAAACCGTCCCCTGCATTTTTTGTTATATTTTATAATATTATATGCCTAATAAAAACCAAAAATAAATTTATTTTTTCAATTTTATTTTAATTACAGTATAATTCTCATCGTACATATCATATCTCGGAATATTAATATAACACATATCTCCGTAATTTTCTGTTCTCCAGTCGGAGTAAGGTTTTAATTCGCTTCCTCCCGGGAGGAGTCTGCAATATTCAATTTCTTCTTTCGAAATTCCGGGTAAAGTAAGAGGTCCTACCGGGAAATCCATAACGCAAGCATAAATACAATCGCCGTTTTTAATATAACGTCCCCATTCGGGTTTTAAAAGTTCACAAAAATCGCCTCCGTATATCGCTTCACTGTGGCAGTCCATCCATTCTCCGACTTTTTTTAATATATCCCGGGAGGGTTTAGGTATGCGTCCGTAAGCGTCAGGACCGACGTTTAAAAGCATATTGCCCCCCTTTGAAACACATTCCACAAGTTTGCGTATTAGTGTGGTACCGCTTTTAAAATTCGTATCGGAAGCATGATAACCCCAATTATCATTTAAAGTAAAACAAGCTTCCCAGGGAATCATTTCTCCAAGCTCGTTCCGGATTCCTTCCGGAGGAATTATACATTCGGGTGAAACGAAATCACCGCTGTAATAAGTAGGATTAGCAGTAGCTAGGGAACCGAAGCCGCTTCCGCTTACTTCCAGTCTGTTATCCGTTATAATATCAGGCTGATAGGATCGTATCATTTTCATTAATTCCGTAGCCCGCCATTTTTCGCCTACCATATAACCGTACGAATAATCAAACCACATAATATCGATTTTTCCGTAATTTGTGCAGAGTTCTTTTATTTGTCCATGCATATAATTTAGGTATTCATCAAAAGGATTACGTATTTTGTAAGCTTCTTCCGTGCGGTGCGGATGACTGTGATGTGCATACGCGGGATACGCGGGGTGATTCCAATCTATTATTGAATAATAAAGCCCTACTTTTAAACCTGCTTCGCGGAAAGCATCGACATATTCACGGATAAAATCTCGTCCGGCGGG
Source organism: Eubacteriales bacterium (assembly GCA_031549925.1). Classification (GTDB taxonomy): domain Bacteria; phylum Bacillota; class Clostridia; order Oscillospirales; family CAG-272; genus JAVBPA01. Next base: position 12,077 of record JAVBPA010000002.1, on the reverse strand, counting down.
GGTATTTGTAGCTTTGAAATCGGTTAATTTACTGTCAAACAAACAAAAACCATCGTGATGTTTTGCTGTTAATACAGCATATTTCATTCCTGCTTTTTTTGCTATTCTTGCCCATTCGCGCGGATTATAATGTGTCGGGTTAAATTGATTAAAATATGAATAATATAAATCGTCGCTTATTTGTTCAGAACCCCTGGCCCATTCTCCCCTTGCGGGAATTGAATATAAACCCCAGTGAATAAACATTCCAAAACGGTCATATCGGAACCATTTACTGCGCTCGTAACGTTCGTTCATTATATAAAAATTATCCTCCGTTATATTTTTAGGAATTAATTTATTATATTTATTTTTTATATGCAAGTCAAGGACATAATTTTTATTATTGCAATTATATAATTGTTGTTTTATAATAGTTAAAGCCGAAATATGTAAAATTACAGCTTACTTGTTTTAATTTAAAAATAAAAAGGATATTTATGACCAAAAACGAAAACGGTAAAGTTTTATATCTTGATATATTGCGTCTTTTTGCGGCTCTTTGCGTTATAATGCTTCATTGCGTTACTTATTATATCGGGCAGATATCTATGTATGCCACTAAAACATGGTACATATGTTTAATCCTCAATGAAATTAACCGTTGCGGAGTTCCTCTTTTCTTAATGATAAGCGGTTTTCTCGCGATGAAAAATTTTCAAAATGGAAATATTATATATTTTTATAAAAAAAGATTTCCTCGTGTACTGATACCTTTTATAGTTTGGGATATTTTTTATTTTATATATTATCATTTGTCGGATAAAAAAATTCCGTTTGTAAAAGAGTTTTTTTCCGATCTTATAATCGGCGGAAGCTCTTATCATCTTTGGTATGTCTATACAATAACCGCTATTTATCTGTTAACACCTTTTCTAATAAAATTAATTTCCAAATGCGGAGAAAAACAGCTTTGGTGGCTTTTTATTCTGATAATATTCCCAGGAACAATAAGACCGTTGATTAACACTTTTTTACCAGTTTACATGTATCTTTTTGATGGATTGATTGAAAATTATATTGGATATTTTTTGCTTGGATATATATTGGGAAAAACCGAATTAAAATTTAGTTACCGTATAATTATTTATGCAGGAGGTTTTATCGGTTTTATATACGGAATATTATATAATTATTTTTCTTCTTCCGCAGAATCGATTCCTCTTCCCGCTAACGGAGGTTACGGTATAAATCATTATTTATGCGCTGCCGCTTTGTTTGTTTTTGTTAAAAAACTTCCGGAAATTAAAAATCCTTTTGTAATAAAATTTGTAATGAAGCTATCGGATGTTTCGTACGGAGTTTATTTGTCACATGTTTTATTTATCGAAATCTTCAAAAAAAGTATTACATTTTCGCTCACTCCCGCAGTTGAAATTATTTTTTGCTTTATAACAGTTACGCTTTTATCATTCGCCATATCTTACATTTTATCTCGAATAAAATATTTAAATCGGATTATTTTATAAAAAAACGGAACTATTTATCATATAATCAAGTCATATAAAACATAATAAAATTCAATATGAGGTAATATTATGAAAAAGAGTTTAAAATTCATTACATTAATTTGTATTTTGGCATTATGTATCCCTTACATAGTATCAATTCCTTCAGCAGCTGCTTCAGAGGAAAATAGTTCCGGATCTGAAGAATCATATGTAACACGCGAACAATTTTGTGAAATGTTATGGGAAAAAGCAATTAGAAAAGATATAAATAATACCGAAGAAACCAAAATTTTAATGGCTTCTCCTTTTACTGACACTTCAAATATTTCTGTATATATGCTTTGGTCTTATGGAATTGTTTTAGGTACCGGCGGTACAACATTTGAACCTGATGATTTCATAACACACGAACAATGCGCGCTGCTTCTTTTCAGAACTGTAAAATATCTGAAACTTGATACCTTTCTTTCATCCGAAAATAAAAAAATTATTGATATAGAAGATGTTTCAGAATGGGCGGAAGAATCGGTTTTGGTTATGTACAATTCAAATATAATAAATATAGCGGTTGACGGAAAAATTTATCCTGATTCCTATATAAATAACGATTATGCTGAAACGATGATATCGAATGTGAATTCATTAAAAGATAAATTGAATATCGCAAAAGAAAGCTTTTATAAAAAATTGTTGACCGAAGTAGAATCGGCTTCAAACGGAAATTATTGTATATCTCCTCTTTCGATAAAAATGGCTATTTCTCTCGCATTAAACGGAGCGGCAGGCGAAACATACAATGAAATTGAAAAAGCTTTGGGAATTACCGATATAGAAGAATTAAACAAATCACTTAACAATTTAATGAAAACATACGGAGAAGGGAACACCTTGATATTCGATATAGCCAATTCAATATGGTTAAACGAAGATAAAAGCGGAGAATGTACCTTTAAAGATTCGTATAAAAAAACTCTTTTAGATTATTATTCAGCTAAAGCTGGAATTGTTAACGACAAAAATGCACTTGAAATTATAAATAAATGGGTTTCCGAAAATACAAATGAATTAATCCGAAAAATATTATCGGATAATGATTTCGGTGCGGCTTTGATAAACGCTTTATATTTCAAAGGATCTTGGGAAAAACAATTTGACCCTGCTAAAACAACCAAAGAATTCTTTAATAATTCAGACGGAACAAAAACTAAAATCGATTTTATGAATAATACCGATTATTATAATTATTATGAATCTGAAAACGGAGTCCGTGTTATTGAGCTTAAATATCTAACAAATAATCCGGAAGATAAAAAAGATAACGGAACTGATAAATCCATGAGTATGTTTGTTATACTTGGCGGCAATATAGGTGAAACCGAAGAAATATTGAATGAAGCGGAATTTAAAAGAACCAATGTTTCGTTATCAATTCCGAAATTTAAAATAGAAACATCATCAAACCTTTCAAACTTGTTTAAAAATCTCGGAATATACAGCGCTTTCGATAAAACAAAGCCGATTTCTCAAATATGTTCGATGGCGGAAATATGTATATAACAGATGTACTGCATAAAACATACATGGATATAAACGAATACGGAACCGAAGCTGCCGCAGTTACCGCAATTATAATGAAAGTAACATCTATAATGAATCCGGCGGATCCGATAGAATTTAAAGCTGATAATCCATTTATTTATGTAATACGCGAAAACAATACCGGCGAAATATTATTCGCCGGCGAATATAAAAACGTAAAATAAATTAATATTCCAAACAACGTTTCCGGTAATGGAGATAATTTTCAAACGGCACTTCTTCCGGAACCCCGTGGTCGCAAGTCGGGAAATAACCTCCGCGTTTTGACATAAACGGAAATATACTTTTACACATTCTATCGATTGATTCAATGTCCGAAGCAAGTATGCGTTTATCAATACCTCCGGTCAGTAATATATCAGGATATTTATTTCCGATTTCCACAATATCGCATCCTGCGGCAACTTCAAACGGAGAAAAGTAATTAAATCCGCAAGAGATATATAAATCCATAACAGAAGGTGTAAACCCATCGGTGGCAAGTTCAATTTTTGGCTTGCCGCTTTTATTTCCGGTATTTATTTCACATATTAGTTGATTGTAATACGGAAATAAAAATTCGCGTATCATGCTAGGAGAAATGAGAGATGAATTTTTATAACAGATATCTTCGTCAAACAAAACTATATCAATTTCCGTATGTTTTTGATATATACCCAATGTTACAGAGCAAAGCTCAAGCCAAGCTTTCATACATTCATGAATAAGTTCAGGATTGTCGTATGACAAATACATAATTTCAAGAGGACCTATTAAACTTCGCAGATACATATAACCGCCGACAAGATATACTTTTATGCTCATACCGTTATTTCGGGCAATACTTGAGTTTATCGCGTTTTGAGTAGTATTTTTAATTCTCTCCGGAGTTTTAGGATCTAGTCTCCATAAACATAGTTCTTCCCATGATTTTTTATCTTTCACAGGATGATCTACATATTCCGGCATAAATCCGTTACGTCTTCCCTTAAAATATTTGACATGGCGTCCCGCATTGTCACGCACAAGCTCGGTTTCCCCGAAATCCTGCAAAATTTCCGTTTCAAATGGAGGAATAAATGGCGCGTTGCACCCTCCGGCATCGGTTAGCCAATATATTTCGTTTTTGTCAAAACCGAATAATTTATTTAAATCGGAACTGTCGTCTATTTTCCCGTCTTCACGCCATTTATCAAGACAATAATAACCGAATTCACATTGATAAAACGGAGATTCGGGTTTATGAGATAAAAAATTTTTAAATTTTGACATATTTTTTTCCGTTATCATAAAAAAATAAATTAGAATAATATGTTTTTATTATAATTGAGATATTATATAATCAATAACTCCTTCGCCATCTTCATAATCAATTATTAAATCGGCTTTTCGAAGAAGCTGTTCACGTGCCGTTGAAACTGCTATTTTTTTATCACACGCTAAAAAAAGCGGCAAATCATTTAAATTATCACCGAAACCCGTTACAAAATCAAAACCGTATTCTTTTTTAAGTTGTATTACCGCATTATATTTAGAAGCATTTTTTGAAGAAATTTCAAGATACCAAAAATCTTCGTTGTAAATATCGCGGTAGTATTCCGTGTTTAAATCAGGAATTTTTTTAAATTCGGAATAAGCTTCATCAAGTTTTTCATGTTTGTCTGAAACGGAATAATATATTGTTTTATCAAGAGATAAAAAATTATCAGTTTGAATAAATATTTTACCGTATTTTTTTATTCTTTCAGAAACGAAAGCTTCAGCATTCGGTGAAGAAAGATTCTGATAATATGTATGCTGAGTGTTGTTTTCAATAGTATACATAAATCCCGAAAGACCGAAAGAATCAATTAAACCGGTAAGAATTTCGTATGAATTTCTATTTATATATTCGATTTTCGAATATTCGTTCGTTTTTATATCATACAAACATACGCCGCTTAATACTATAACCGGAAGCATTAAATTACAACCTGCTAAAATATGCTTTACTGTCGCGGGAGTTCTTGCGGTCGCCGCGGTAAAATAAATATTTTTTTCGTAAAGCATGTTGATTTTTTCTATGGATTTTTTTGTAAGTTCGGCGGAAGAATTTAAAAGAGTTCCGTCTAAATCCGATACATATAATTTTTTCATTCGATAATTATATCATACACCTCTATTTTTGTAAATAATATTATATCTTTTAAAATAGTAAATAATATTTTTATTAGCTTGATTTTATTATTAAAATATGCTAAAATTAAGTATAGTTAATGTATTTTTTTTATGAAAGAATGAAATGGACATAGAAACAACATATGGTATTATATCGCTGATAAAAAGCGCGCTGACAGGTGAAATTGTAAAATTACCAAAAAATTATGATTTCGAAAATGCTTATAAAATTGCGTGCGAACATCAGATAAATACTCTTATTTATTACGGAATAAAAAATTCTAATATTATTTTATCTTCTGAAATTGGTAAAATATACAGATTTTCTGCGATAAATGATTCTATTATAGAAGAAAGACAGCTTTGTGAAATTAATTTGATTTATAAGAAATTTAACGATAATTCAATCGATTATATGCCTCTAAAGGGTATTAACATTAAATCTTTATATCCTGTTACCGCAATGAGATCCATGAGTGACGTCGATATTTTAATAAAAACCGAACAATATGATAAAATTATAAATATAATGAAATCACTCGGTTATATAAAATACAAAGAAAGCGACCATGAATATATATGGAGAAAACCGACATTTTTAAATGTTGAGCTTCATAAAAAATTGATACCTTCATATAATAAAGATTTTTTTACATATTATAATGACGGTTGGCGGTTAGCGAGATTATCGGAAAAAAATAAATACGAACTTCGGGGAGAAGACGAATTTGTTTTTTTGTTTACCCATTATTCAAAGCATTACAGAGACAGCGGAATTGGATTAAAGCATTTAATTGATTTGTATTTATATGAAAAAACATATACATCTCTTGATAATGAATATATAAAAAATGAACTTTCAAAAATAAAATTGTATGATTTCTATTTGAATACAAAAAAGACTCTTGATGTTTGGTTTAATGGAAGAGAACCCGATGAAATTACAGATTTAATCACAAAAAGAGTATTCGAGAGCGGTGTATACGGAACTCATGAAAACAGTGTAATTTCTTCTTCATTTAAAGAATCAAAAAATATTAAATCAATTGTTTTTATAAAAATTAAAAAGCTGATAAAAATGATATTATTACCTTACGATTTAATGTCATACAATTATCCTATATTAAAAAAAGCACCCGTATTGCTTCCTTTTTTTTGGCTTGCCCGTATTTTTAATATTGTTTTTATAAAAAAAGACAAAAAAAATAAAATCAAAAAGGTAAATCATGATTTTACAATAACTACTAGCGAAAATATAAATAAATATAAAGAGGAATTAAATAAAGTCGGATTGGATTTTAATTTTTGATATTTTGAATTTGGATCGGATATAAATAAAAATGAATAATAAAAAAAAGCTTTTGGTACTTGGGATAACAATGAACTGCGCGGGGAGTGAAAAATCTTTTATATCGTTTGCAAACACACTCGATTATAATTTATTTGATGTAACTCTACTTCTTGTAAAAAAGCAGGGAGAACTGCTTCCGCAAATACCTCCGCAAGTAAATGTTATATTGCTGCCGGACCAAATTCATGCGGATATGTTTCTGCTTTCTAAAAAAAATGCTTATAAAACTATATGGAAATGTTTTATAAAATACAATCCTCTTATATTTTTCGAAGTGCTTCCGTATTTTGTGAAAATTATTTTAAATCCTAAAAAAAGGGCTGATACAGCAACTCGATTATGGTGTTCGCTTTTAAAACACTTTACAAAGCTTGAAGAAGAATACGATATAGCCGCAGCTTTTTGGGGAGACCGTACAATGTTTTATATGATCGAATGTGTCAAAGCTGAAAAAAAAATCGCATGGCTTCATTTCGATTACGAAAATCCTCCGCGCGATGATAAACTATACGGATATTATTTTGAAAAATGTGATTCGGTAATTAGTGTTTCAAATAAAATAAACGAACAGCTTAAAAATAAATTCCCTTCGATTTCACAAAAATTTATTACTATCGAAAATATTAATAATCCTATTTTTATACAAAGCTTGGCTCTTCAGGGTAAAAATTATCCGGATCCTAAATATCAAGGTAAACGAATATTGACAATCGCCCGTATTTGCAGTCAAAAGGGAATCGATTTGATAGTTGATGTTTTGGTCAAGTTAAGAAAAGATGAATTTGAAGTACGCTGGTACATATTGGGAGGAGGGGACGAAGAAGAGATTAATCAAATAAAATCGTCTGCGGTTGAAAAAGGAGTGGCAGACATGTTGATTTTGCTAGGTAAAACGGAAAATCCTTATCCTTATTTGCTGATGTGTGATATATTTGTTTTAGCTTCACGTTATGAAGGAAAACCTATCACAGTGGAAGAAGCAAAAATATTATGCCGTCCTATCGTTGTAACAAATTATCTATCAGCAAACGAACAACTGGAGAACGGAGAACTAGGCATTATAACGAATATTGATTCGGATTCAATTTACCGCGGAGTCGCTTCTATGCTATCTGACACGAAACTGCGGGATTCCTATAAAAATAAATTGACAGAACGATATTTTGGTAACGAAAATGAAATAAATAAATTTTATGATCTCGTATTATAATTTTTTACAAAGAAAGGTTTTGAAAATGCAAAAAGTATTAATTAGGATTTTAGCTTTGATTTTATCTGCCGCTTTATTATTGCCTGTATTCTCTTCGTGCGCTAATAAAAATAATGAAAACTCTGAAAACAATACAACAACATTAACAGAAACGGAAGATGAAGCTGATACGCTTGATTCCCGGCTTAAAATATCTGACAATTTACCGGAATATAATGCAAACGGAGAAAAATACCGCGTTTTGACATACAATGACGGTGCAAATATGATTGGCTCTTACGAAGATTTAACAGGCGATGTTGTCGATGATGTTGTTTATTACAGAAACCTGGATATTTCAGATAGATTTAATACTGAAATTGTTGAAATGGCAGACGGAGACCATCGGGCTATAGGTACATTGATTGAAAAAGCCGTTCTTACCTCCGATGATTCATACGATATTTACGCGGGTCATGCAATAGTAGCAGGAGGCAACGCTGCAGGCAAAATTTTTACTAACTGGCACGATATTGATTATTTAGATTTTACAAAACCATGGTGGAATAAAAATTCTGTTGAAGCGTTGACTATAAACGATGTAATGTTATTGGTACCAAGCTATTATACAACAACAGTTATAAACGGTACATATTGCATGTATGTTAACAAAAAATTGGCTGAAAATTATAATATCGGAGATATATTTGAAACTGTCAACCGAGGCGAATGGACTTTGGAAAAACTTAATACAACAGTTAATAATATTTATAAAGATTTGAACGGAAACTCAAAAAAAGATGTTGATGACGAATATGGTTTGGCAATAACTTCGCTCAGTCCTTCCGTTACATTTACCTGGGCTTTTAAAATGCCTATCGTGAGCTTCGATGAAAATTATACACCGGTTATAGAATTTATGAATCAGCGTAATTCCGATATATTCGATGATTTATATAAGCTTTATTATGATACAGAAGGAGTAACTTCATCAGGAAGTGATCATTCATACGCTACGAATGTATTCGCTAAAGGCAATACGATGATTTGCGCTTCTACATTTAATTACGCAATGACAGCACTCCGCGATTTTAAAGACGATTATTCGATAATCCCTTATCCTAAATATGATTCACAGCAGGATAATTATTATTCTATGATAGACGGTTATCACGCTATACTCGGAGTTCCTCTTTCCGCTTCAAATTACGAAAAAATTGGTATTATTACTGAAGCAATGACTGCCGAAAGCTGGAAAAAAGTAGTTCCGGTTTATTACGACGTTGCGCTTAAAGTAAAAGGTACCCGCGATGAAGAATCTGTCGCTATGCTTGATAAAATAATTGACAGTGTAGTAGTGGATTTTACTTATATATTTGATAATTGGCAGGGATATGCTTTTACTTTGCAAACACTTCTTCAAAGTAAAAATAAAAAATTCGCTTCATATGTTGATTCGCATATGAAAGCTTTTACTAAATATTATGAAAAAATAATCCGCGCGTTCACTGAATACGACGGAACAGCGGGTTAATTACCGCAAGCGAATATTTGGTATGGAACACGGAGGTACGCGGCTTTTTTGAAAAAAGCCTGGCAAAAACTTTTTCTTTAGCAATACTTTTTTATAGATAACATTTAAAAAGGCAGGAAAATTTATTCCTGCCGATTTTTTTTGTTTTTATAAATTAAATATAAGTTTTTAAAGCAAAGTTTTTTGCCAGGCTTTTTTACAAAAAAGCCGTGCGTCCCCGTGCTCCGTTCCTCAATGTTTTTAAGGAGTGTAGAGGAGATTTGCCAAATTACGTTCTACAGATACAGTTATATAATAATCAGGTTTAACTTCTTCAATCAAAGAATAATCGGTTTTATATTCCCACATAGTTTGGCGGACAAAATAACCGAAAGCATCTGAAACAAAATCGAATAAATTTGCACCGAAGGAATCAGTAATCATAATTGCGTTGGGTAAATTTGATTCATCTACCACGCATTTTATTTGACTGCTGTAATCATAGTATGATTTACCGGTATAATAATCAGTTATAACAGCGCGGTTCTTGAAATTGGGTATACAATATGTTTTATTTTCGCTTACCAAATTTGTATCAATACCTAAAAAGCTTGCTAAATCTCCGCCCGGTTCAAGTCTTTTTTCAATTTTATATTGATCTAATTCTCTCGGAGCGGCAGCGGGGAATCCGTCATTGGCAATTGCCTGCATCATAGCGTAATATCCGAAATAAGCCCCGAGAGTATTCCAGTGTGTATCTGTTTGATAATAAAGTTTTCCTTTATCCTTGTTTTCATGTAAAATTGATGTTGTGTTAACAATAATAATATCATCATTTTCCGCAAAATAATCAGTTACCTGTTGAAGTCTCGAATAATCCGATGTTTTTTTTGCTGTCATTTCATCAGTAGCAGTTTCAGGATAAGCTGTTATAGCATCAGCAGGAATTAAAAATAACAATTTAGTATTTTTTCCGCTTGATTTCCGAATTTTTTCAAGCTTTTTCATAAGCTTTGATTCAATATTGTTTAGTTTAGCTTCTGTATATAAGTTTGTACAATAATAATCTGCGAGTGTGTCAGGATAATGAAGCTGTGAATATTTTCCTGCGAAAACCGTAAGAGATGAATCTTTTTTTGAGACATTAACTTCAATAGGACTGCTTTCATCTTTTCCTTCCACTTGTGCGGTAATTGTTACAGTTTCCGAAGCATCACTTAAATTCACACTGAATATGAGCCTTTCATCCTGCGGATATTCTATATAGGAATCAAATGATGTACCTGATATTGTAACTGCTGAGCCTTCTTCTACAGTGCATATGATACAAGCGACATCTTTTGTAGTATTTACATATCCTGTGACTACCGGAGTCATTGTTACTGAAGTATCGTCTCCCGGTTTAAGTGCCGCGTTATAAGAATTGTTTATATCATTGTCAAGCAATGTATAAAGTTCGTCTTCATAAATTAATTGTACGGCAATTTTGGGAGATATTGAATTTACCGCATTTATAGAAAATTCAAATCCTTTTTTATAACCTACGCTTCCAAATGTGCTGGAAAAATAAGGTATAAAACTATCAAGCTCTGATTCCCGGTTATAATTAATAAGCATAGCGGGAATTGTCGGAACTACACTTTTGTATCCTATTTTAATAAAAGAAGATAGTAAAACTTCACTTGTTCCGAGAAGAGTGTAATATTTTTCATCTTCCGATAAATCAAGTTTGTAGGAATTGTTTTGCACATTTTTTTTAGCGGATACGGCAAGGGACAGCCCTTCTGTTTTGCTGTTTGTTATATGATCCGCGAGAGTTGCGTTTATATTATTTTTTTTCCGCATTTCCTGCGGTATCGAATTAAATATTTTTTCGTATATATAATAATAACCTAAAGCATTTACAGAATTTTCTGTATTATTATATAATTGACCGTTATCTTTGGCATTTATTAAAGTATCAGTTAAGTTTATAAAATAACTGTAATTATTATCCGATAAATAATCTGTTAATTGTTCAAGGCGGGTTTTTCCTTTTTCGCCGTAAGAAGAAGGGAGATTTTCACTGTAAACTGTCTGGGCGTTCGGTATTACAGCCGTCATGTAGATAGAGTTATTGTTTGCGTATGCGATTGTACGTTTTTTTAATGCTTTTAATATTTTATCAAGATCTTTTTCAGAATAAGGAATTTCTCCCCGGAAATCTGATTCATAATCATAATATTCCGCGTTTTTTAGAAACAAAAAATTGTTTTTACCAAATAAAACATCACCTGATTCTTTTCCGGCGGAACATGATAAAGCAGAACAAGTTATCAATAAAATCAATAAAATTGTTGTTATTTTTTCTAATTTATTTTTCATAATTTAAGAACCTATACTATCAATATTGCGTTCGACACCTTCGAATATAACATAATCGGGCTGATTTTTTTCTAAATAATTCATATCAATACCATATGACCACATACCGTTAAAATATGAAGTTTTAAAGTTTTGTGCCATGAAGTTTATGAGATTACTGCTGAATGAATCTCTAAACATCATCATAGAAGGAAGATTATCATTATAAATTTTAAATATATGCGTTTCGCTTGTCCAAATATTTTCAAAATTCATCCGGTAGGGTTTATCATAATTTGTAATAAAATTAAATGTTTTCGGACGGACAAATACTCCGATTTCTCTGCATAAATCCAAATTAAATCCTAAAAAGTTTAACATATCTCCGCCGGGAACACTTTTTTCAAAAACATCAAATTCCGATAAACCGATTGCTTTGGCTTCAGGAAAATCAGA